>NZ_JUGR01000007.1 GCF_000800015.1 Terriglobus sp. TAA 43 | reverse complement strand
TAGTTAAGTAGTGTAAATATGAACAAAATATGAACAAACTATGAATAATATATTAACACAGTAATTATGAATAAACTATGAATAAGTTAACTAACAAAACATATTAATATAAAGTTATTATAATGTTAACAGATAATTCATTGACTTTTGCCTTGAATAGTGGTATACTATATATAGTGAGAGGGACAGAGAGACCTCTCCGAGGACAGATAAAGGGATTAGTTAAATGACTTAACTAAATCGGTTGCGACATCGTAACCAATAAGTTAACAGAGTAAACAAATTAAAGAAAAGTTTACTTGACAAATCCTTTAAAATGTGCTATAATATGTATAGAGGTTAAGGAAAAAGACCTCACAACAAATTCAACAGAGTTGCGACACCGCAACCAGAAAGGAAAATTTTTATGGAACTTATGAACGTAATCACAACAGCAAGCACAGGCTCAGTAGACCTTGACAAGGACGTAGTATACATTCGCGAGCAGATAGCCGCAGGTAGAAAGTCATCTCATGAGGTAGCACGTACTCTGCTTAAAATCCGTAATGAGGAACTTTACACGGTTAAGTGTGCTACTTTCAGCGACTTTTGTGAACAGTACTTTGGTATCAATAAAGCTACTGGTAGCAAACTTGTAAAGGTAGCAGAACGTTTTCTCGGTGATAACGCCTATGACGCATACCAGATATCACAGCTCATGGAGATACGCAACGCATCAGATGAGCAGTTAGCAGAGATTAACCCTCTCATGACTATCAAACAGATTAGGGACGTACTGCACCCTAAAAAGGCTATCGCTGATAAGTCAACCGATGATAGTTGCGATACCGCAACCGAAGACAGCAAGTTTGATAAGACCATTACTGAACCTAAGTTCGATAAGAACATTTCTGAGGATGAGAATACACCCTCAACTATCACAGGTGAGGACTGGACTATTATACTTAAAGATAAGTCGTGGGAAAAGGCTGAGATTACCTCTATGCGTGGACTTATCAACTTCACTGACTTCCTTAGAACACAGCTTCACACTGAAACTATCGACAAGGCTACCATGAAAAAGGTAACAATAAAATTCTAAGCTGTATCCGTCAAGGCGGGTGTGAGGGTTCAAACCCCTCACACAGCTATCAAAGTTGCGATATCGCAACTAATAAATAAGGAATGAGGTAATAAAAATGACATGGTTAGAAAGAATTGATAAAGCGTGTCAAGAAGCACTACATGAAGCTTCACAGACACCGAACTCAAGCGGTTCAAAGAGTGTCCTACTCAAAGAGGGCATGACAGTACAGAAAATGCGTGCTATTCAGCGGAGAGTAATACGTTTCTGTGAACTCACACAAATTACATATGTCGAGTTACCAATGTGGTTCAGCTTCTTACCACATAGACAGTATGAATTAGTCATAGACATGACTAGATACTATATGTGGGGACAGAACAGAATGTGCATAACATGGTATTTGAGGTGATAGTATGAATGAACGTGAATACATAGACACAGACATGATGTGTACTAAGGCAATACTGAACACAATTTACGGCTGTGAAGTAACAGAAAAGCCTAAGTATAACATAATAATAACCCTTAAAAATGGAATGAAACGTCCTGCAAATTCAGAACCAATTTCAATTGGTGAGGTAATACGTAGGATAGACTACATGACAAAACCTACAATATATGGAAAATATATTGTAAAGTTTGAAATAATCCAGATTTCTACTTAACTTCCATTTATTTGTTCTCCTTTTCTAGTGCATATCCGTCAAGGCGGGTGGTGAGGTTCAATCCCTCACCATGCACATCGGTTGCGACATCGCAACTAGATTTTCACTCATTCCATTAAGTGAGGGCGGGATAAAACTTCATAGATACGTTCCTCACAGCCCTGTATAGCTGATACCGTGGTGCAAATCCACGACAGGGCTTTACTTTAATCAGAAAGAGGTGTTTCCATTGCACTAATAATTAGTCGGTCGTTAATTAGTTCCACGTTGTACACTATAATCGTCGGGTTGATGTTGCAACTTTCATTCATAAGTATTACATAACAACATTCAACACTTTTTCTATTTTCCAAAATGGGTTCGTTCATCAAGTTGCGACATCGCAACCCGAAAAACAAGTCAAGAAATCAAAGTTAAGAAAGAGGTAATTTAAAATGGCAAACGTAACAATCAATAAAGAAATCAATTTCACCGCAATCGACAAGCTGAACATGATATCTGTACCAAGAGACATCAAGAAGCTTGACAAGGCAATCACTATCACAGGAGCAATCATGTATACCACTGTTGATACCACAACAGGTGAGGTCAAGCCTGTCGGTGCTGTAAAGACCGCAGACGGCGATATCTACGGCTTCACTTCTACTACTCTTATCGAGTGTACTGACATGATTATCGACGTATTCACAGACGGTGCTTCTGAAATCACAGTTATGCCTATCACAGGACAGAGCAATGCAGGTAGAACATTCTACCAGTTCAAGGTTCTCAGTGTAAAGTAATCACAATAGGGGGTTCTTTATGAGATATAACGTGAGAGAATTAAAGAATATCCCCTTCACTTATGACTTGTTATTTGCAAGGTTCAAAAAGAAGTTAGTTAATACTGCTTCAAGTATATTTGAATGGGATAATCTCCCTGAAACATTTGATGAAAACTTCTTAAATACTGAACTCATATTAACAGGTCATGTCGGCATTATCGAAAACACGGACGGTATTTACACCGTCCGTGGAAATGTCGGTGGGGAAATGAACGAATACTATAAACCTACACAGTACATATATGCAAACCCTGTGTTAGGTTCAGGTTCACCAACAATCGGTAAAGATGTAGCTGTATTATTTCTCACAACAGAAGATACTGACCCCTTTACTCCAAATGGTGGACTTTCAATGCTAATAGACAGTACAGCTACACTGTTAGCAGACAATCAACTTTCACTTAACGTAGCACAGAAAAATTCCAGACTTATGTTAATAGCAGATGCAGACGGAGAGTCAACAAGTAATTCAGCCGAATTAGTTCTCAATTCAATGTATGAGGGCAAACCCTATAAAGTTGTACATAAAAAGTTTGAGGATGATTTTTCTGTAAACCCTCTTGTAACTGTAAAACCTGCGGAGAGTATGAGACAACTCATAGAAAATTATCAATTTATATGGAGTACATTTCTGCAAGAATTAGGAATTAACAGTAATTTCAACTTGAAAAGAGAACGCCTTGTACAGGCAGAAGTTGCTCTAAATGCGGAGTGCATGGATACACTCATAGATGACATTGAGAAAAATGTCAAACGTGGTGTTGAAATGTGCAATTCGTTGTATGGTACTGATATCAAATTCAATGTCCGTCGTTACGGCGAGGAACACGCATTTGAGGGACTTAACAAGCGTGATGAATTATCGCAACCAAATACAGTTGCGACATCGCAACCCGATAAAGGCGGTGATACAAATGATGAATAACTACGACATAGTAATAAACACAACTTACCTCGATGAATGTACAAATGATAAGAAACACGGAATGTACCCAACATTTGATATTCTCAATGCATATTCCGCTTATCATTCACATACATCAATCTTACCAACTAACAGCGCAATAATTACAGCACTAATGGAGTTTTTCACACGTTCCGAAATTGAAAATTATTTCGCTTCTACATTCGGTTACATGAACTGCTGTATACCGTTATCAGAAAGGTATTCAAATTTAACCTCTGTTTTAAACCGCATAAAAATTATGTGGAATAATCATGACATAGCAAATTTAGAGAAGTTTACCCGCCTGATTGAAACGGTAACAGAAAACACTGAAATTTCACCACTTTACAAATACCATAAAAAGTGGGATAGTGATGAAACCAGAACACCAAACCTTACAAATACAGAAACCAAAACAGGTACAGAAACATTAGGTAAAACTAATACTGAAACTCTGTCTGGTTCTGACACAATAAATTCACAGGGTACATCAAATGAAAGTACCGTTAATGGCGTGACAAGTTTTGACCAATCGTCAAATTTTGTTAATAATGACAACTCTACTATTAATTCACAAGACACAGATAACAAAACAGTTTCGTATGGTAAAAGTATATCCGATAATGGAACAGACACAACCACATACAACACAAACACACAGAACAAGACAACAGGAAACGACAAAAATATAGGTTCAGGAAATGAATGGTATACGGATTTATCTTTAGCTGAAATTCAGGCTAGAGAATTAGCTATGAATACTATTTTAGACCTGTATTTCACAAGTGTATTGCGCCACATTGGTTTAGCAACACTTGAAGAAATATGGTAAATAATTAATGTTGTACTGCAAAACACGTTAATCCAGTTGCGACATCGCAACTATCAAATGAAAAGAGAGGTAATAAACTATGAAAATTAATCAGGTTTCTACAATCCTTAACTCAATCAATTCTGAAATGATGGGTGAAACTGCTATCACAGCTGTAAATGAAGACCTGTCAAACATTGTTGATGTCGGAACTGAACTGACAGCAGGTCAGGAAGACATCACAAAGTTCTTTGAAGCTTACGGCAAGAAGTTGATTGATAAGGTCGGTCGTGTGGTAGTTGTTGACCGTACATATAAGTCAACAGCACCTGACATTCAGAGAGACGCATGGGAGTACGGTTCTATCATGGAGAAAATCAGAGTCTCCGTGAATGAGTTGGAGAATGACACAACATGGTCACTCAATCGTGGTGATACTCCTGAACAGTTTGAGTATCAGCCTGCTACACTGTCGGCAAAGTATTTCGACGATTATGATGTATTCATGACACAGATTTCTCTGCCTGAGAAGACACTGAAAAGTGCGTTCACATCTGTTTCTGCTATGAACAAGGTTATCTCTGCAATTGAAAACAGAGTACAGATGAAGCTTGCTATCAGCAGAGACAATCTTATCAGACGTACTGTAAACAATCTTATCGCTGAAAAGATTAGTAGAAATAAGGATATCAATCTGCTTGCAATGTACAATGCAAGTGCAGGTACATCACTCACACCTAATGCGGCTATGTTCAATGCTTCATTCCTGAAATTTGCCGTGTTTACTATCATGAAGTACAAGAAAATGCTTGCTAATCCGAGTGTACTTTTCGGTGAGGAAGACTACGTTAACTTCACTCCTGACAGCAAGATGAAAATGATTATGCTTGACCACTTCAATGAGAGTGCTAAGGTATTTATGGAGAGTGACACATATCACAATGACCTTGTATCACTGGGTGATAACTTCCAGACAGTTCCTTACTGGCAGGGTAGCGGTACAGATACATCATTCCCGTTCAATACTATTTCAGGTATTAATGTAAAAACTGCGTCAACTGGTACAACAGTTGCAACGTCTGGTGTAGTAGGTCTTATTTTTGACGTTGATGCTTGTGCAGTTTGCATGGAAGATGTTCAGACAACTGGTATTTATGTGCCTAACGGACGTTTCTATAACTACTTCCACTACATCAACGCAAGGTACATGAATGACCTTGCAGAGAATGTACTGGTATTCACAGTTCGTACTCCGTCAACACAGAATAACACCAACCTGTCTAACGGAGACACAAGAGCACTTGCAAGTGCTATTGATGATGAAGTAAAAACATCAACAAAGTAATACACATTCAGCGGTTGCGACATCGCAACCGCTACCCGAAAGGGTAAAGGGGGTTAAAAATATGGCATACACAGAAGACCTTAAAATTGCAAAGTTCATGGTCAGACACTTTGAAAAGGTAACAAGAGTTTATAAGTATATCGCAAGAGATAATATTTATCTGCTCTACAAAGTATATCCTAACAAGGAATACAAGAAGTCAGCACTCAATGCTATCATGTCAATGAGAGATTATACAGAGTTCACCGCTGTGTATAATAAGGAAGATGGTATTAGAACTATCTATCAGATTTTAGGAGTGAGGAACTAATGGAATTAAATTTCTATAAACAGAGTGCTACACCAAACAGAATAAACAAGTCAGGATATTTAAGTGAAGTCGGGACAGTTAATGGAGTTGTTATAAAAGAGACAGAGAACTCATTAACACCAGACTTTATTATGATGACTTCTGACGTTGTACTTAACAGTAACTATTTCTTTTGTAGTGCTACAAGTAGATATTACTTTATAACAAGTCATGACTTTTTGTCAGGTGGTAGAATAGTGTTACATTCAAGAGTAGATGTCTTAATGACATTTAGGAATGAGATACTTAGTTCAAGTACATGGGTTGATGTAGCAGATAGTACGTCAGACAATAGTGACAACTATGATATGCTACATAACGATTTTCCGTTTAAGGCTGACTATGATATATTAGGCAAATCATCAGACACAGGATTGTGGGGGTTTGCTTATAATCAATCAGGTTTAAACATGGTATTATTAATGAAGTAGTTGCGACATCGCAACTGGAAAGTGAGGTTAATATGGCTACATATAATGTTAATTCAGCACATGAGTTCTGCAATGCTATTGCAGGCGCACAAAGTGGTGATATAATTGAAATCAATTCTGATTTAGATTGGAATGATGAAGTTGAAAGTGTTACTGAAACTATAAGATTAAGTGGTGGTGACACTATCACAGGACTTGAAATTAATGGTAATAACCATGCTTTTTATAATCTGACGGCGGGAATGTTACCAATGACAGGTTCAGGTATTCATATTTTTAATTTTGGAAAATCAACAGCTATTAAAATAAATGGCTTATCATTCTTAAATTGCAATATGGGTTCTAAAACAACTAATATAATAAATTGTCTAGGCGGTTGTACTATTAGTAATTCTGTAATACAGGGTAAATTCAAAACAGTGCCATTTTATGGTGGTATTAATATAAGAGATAGTATGATAACAGTATCACACGCAACAGGACAGAGTTTAAGTGGCGGTTCAGGTACAACATCACCACGTTTTAAATATTGTTGGATAAGGTTAGACGATTGCAGATGGGAATATAACTCTAATGTAGGTTCAGTTTATGCTTATAATTTAGAGGGTTGTTATATCGAGGGTAAATTGAGTATAGCGTCAGCACCTGCAAATTTAGCTGTATTCAGAAATATAAACAATTCATGCATAAACACAACTATTTTCTTACAAGATGAAACACTTGCAAGTTTTATAACCGCATCTGACGGTGAGGGTGGACCGAGCCCAACAATTCTTAACACTGACAAAATGACATTTTTACAAGGTCAGACAGAAACAAGTAGATTTAAACTTGTCACAGATGCACAGATGAAAGATGCTGTATATCTTGCGGATATTGGTTTCGATATAGTTCCATAGTTGCGACATCGCAACCAGAAAGGGTGATAAAATGAGTTGGTTTATACAAGCAGATGTCAATAACGGATATCCTGCACAAAACACATGGCGTGAGTCATGGCAAACAAGTTGGACATCGACACAATCACATAGATATCCTGACCATATGTGGAGAATACAGTCAGGTATTAATAATGGTTATCCATGGCTCTATCCATGGTTTAAGGAAAGTACTTCTGATATCGGTGATGTAGTAATAGGCGGTTCACAGAGCAACTATCCTAATGGATTTACTAAGTCAGATAAAGGTGGTATTCGTGATGACTTTGACGATGTGCCAATGATAACCGACGGTTCAATCGGAAGCATATTTGCTAATAGTGTAATAACAAGTGCAGTTGATGGCAGAGCATTTGTAATATCTGGTGCTAAGCTTAAAGAGTGTCTTGACAGTTTTAATGATGATAGTATATTTTCACAAACAATTAAGGAAACAGTAATGGCATTTTATGGTGCAAATATTTTTGATAGTATCATATCTTGTAAACTGTTTCCATTTGATATCGCACAGTTAGTATTTAATAATGGGTCTAATGTAAGACAGAGTGTAATAAGTTCTAGTACAGCAGATATAAATGCTTTTGGTAAATACACATTAGCACAAAATGCAAACAAGTTAGCTAGTTCAGTAGGGTGTTATAGATTTGGTACAATTCATGTTGAACCATTACAAGCATGGGAAATAGAAAACATTGATTTTTCTATATGGTTGCCTATGGCAGGACTTTTTCCAATTGATATTCGTGGAGTATCAGATGTAGATATTATGTTATATGTAGACATGATTAATGGTTTAGGTGAATATGCTGTTTTCATAAACAGACAGTTAACAGGAACTTACAGAGTAATGTTAGGTATTGATGTGCCTGTAAATACTAACATTGGACGTATGCAAGCTAATATGTTAACAAATGTTGTATCAACTTTTGCTAGAGGTTTAGGTTCTTTGGCAGGTGGTATAGCAGAGGGTACTGCTAAGGGTGCTATAATAAACGGTACTACTGGTATCGGTGGTATGCTTGCAGGAACTATGCCACATTACACAATGAATACGCCGTCATGCGGTGGTTTGGCAAGTATGCAGAACACAGGCAATCCTAGAATAGTAGCCAAAATTCCTAAAATGTTTAAAGAGGGATATGGTTATAAAGAGACTTTGGGATGGAATAGGTCAACGTGCTATGTTAGACTTAATGAGTGTAGTGGATATGTCAAGTGTAGAAACTACAAGACAGATATAATTGTTGCTACGGATAGTGAAAAGCTTGAAATAGAACAGTTAATGAATAACGGAGTATTTATATGAGTTGCGACATCGCAACTCATATAACAGAGTTGCGACATCGCAACTAGAATGGAGTGATGAATAATGGCAAAGAAAGTTAGAGTAAGTGATTTAAAAGGTCGTGCTAAATTAGAGCATGAGTACAGAAAGAAAGTTAGATTAGCTAACAAGATACTTAAAAGGTTTGATGAAGAAAACAAAAGATTTATACTCGATGATGATTATGGTGCAACGTTTCATGACAAAACAATAGTTACCAAAAAAGGAATGTTCAGAAGTAACCCCACAGAGTTAAATGTTAAAGAACTTAATTCTAGATTAGAAATGATTAAAAATTTCATTTGGGATAGCGATGATTATTTCAGAGACGTTGATATGTTGACAGAAGTAGCAACTAAAATGGAAAAGTGGGAACTTAATAAAGAACATGGTATGCCTGAAATGTCACAAGATTTGGCTGACTTTTTTACTTTTGTAAAAGCTATGATGGGAGACACATTTGACCCGTCAAAAACAAGTATTTTACAAGCGGCTAGAGCAATGTTAAAAGAGGGCGGAGAGAAAAATACTTATGAACAATTAAAGCAACGTTTCTTAGATGCTATGGCAAATAGTGAAGATACAGGAACGTTATACGATATATTTTCACAACAAGGAAGATACATATGATTTACTGGGAAGATTTTGATTTTAATGAACTACCTGACATTGAAGCAATAAAAGGTAACAAACAGAATTATTATTTAAATTCTGATTTTGCTGTTGATATTGAAGTAAGTTCATTTTATCATGAGGGACAGAAAAGAGCATATCCTTATATAATGATGGTTAATATGTGCGGTAATATAATTTATTGTAGATATTTAACAGAATTATATGAGATATTCCAGAGACTTAAAGATAGATATAAACTATCATATAGAAGACGGATATTAATGTTCATACATAACTTGTCTTATGAATTTCAGTTCTTTAGAGATATATGTAATTTTACAGAAGTTTTTGCAAGAACAAGACTAAAACCAATGAAGTGTTTTGACTTAAATAGTTGTATTGAATTTCATTGTAGCTATACAATATCAGGATTAAAATTATCTAACCTTGCTAAGAATTTGAAAAGTGTAAAGATAGAAAAACTTGACGGTGATGAATATGATTATAAATTAATAAGACATAGTGAAACTCCATTAACTGAAATGGAAATGAAATACTGTGAACACGATGTGCTGATTTTACATTACTGGATACAAGAAGAAATATCTAAGAATGAGGGTAAAATAACAAAAATACCATTAACACAAACAGGATATATTAGGCGTGAATGTAGAGATTATATATTTAACAACACAAATAGAGGTAAATATAAATACATGATTAAAAAATGTACTCCATCAACAGATTGTTTTATATGTTTACATAAAGCTTTTGCAGGTGGAGATACTCATGCAAATTATATTCATGTTAGAAGTGAAGTTAAAAATGTAGCAAGTTTTGACTTTGCTAGTAGTTATCCAGCAGTTATGGTTAAATGTAAATATCCTAGAGAATTTAAAAAAGTAGATGTTATGTCAACAGGTATGTTTGAAAATATGATAGAGAAAAAGGCTTGTGTATTTAAAATAGCCTTTGATAAGATAGAAGCAAAAAGACATCATCATACTCTTAGTGTATCTAAATGTGAAACTTACAACAGAAAAACTTTAGTCGTGGATAATGGTAGAGTAGTTAAAGGTGAATGTATTACAACATATATGACCGATGTTGACTATAAAGATTTTGTAAAGTTTTATGATTTTGAGGGCAGACAAATAATTGATTTTTATTATAGTGAATATGAGTATTTACCTACACCATTTGTTGAATACATACTAGAATTGTTTAAGAATAAGACAGAGTTAAAAGGATTAAAGGGAGAGTTAGAAGAAGCTTTATACATGAAAAGTAAACAGCACATTAATGGTTTATATGGAATGTGTGTGACTAACATAGCTAACGAAAATGCTGTGTTTACAGATAAATGGGAAAAATATCCTGAACTGACAATAGAAGAAGAATATAAACATTTAACAGATGTTCTTGAAGAATATAAAAACGGATATGGAAGTTTCTTGTTATATCAATGGGGTGTTTGGGTTACTGCATGGGCAAGACATTTCTTAAGAGAAACTATAATGAAGATAGAAGATAATTCAGATGAATTAGATGGTTTTGTATATTGTGATACAGATAGTATTAAAATGACTGACTATGAAAAACATTTGAAAATAATAAATGATTATAATGCACAGAATGAAATTGACATGAGAAAAGCTATGGATTATCATGGAATAGTAGAAGATAGATTTAAAGCTAAAACAGTTAAAGGTGAAATTAAAGTTCTGGGTAACTGGGAATTTGAAGAAGAAAGTTTTGCTACTAAATTTAAAACTCTGGGTGCAAAACGTTATATGTACACGACAGTTGCGACATCGCAACCAGAAGAATATCATTTAACAGTTGCAGGATTGAATAAGAAAAAAGCTTTACCATACATTATAGAACATGGTGGTTTTAGGTTCTTCAAAAAGGGTATGAGAATACCACCTGATTATACAGGTAAATCAACACATAGCTATATAGACGAATACTATGATATAGATGTTATAGATTATCTAGGCAATGTTAGTAACTGTCAAGCATATCATTATATACACCTTGAAGAACAGGAGTATAATTTAAGTATTGCTACACAGTTTGAAAAATTCCTAAAGGATACCACAATAAGTGGCGAACCTATTGAGAATAGAGTTAAACTTTTCAGAACAGGTGCTATGAGTACAGGGGGTCATTTTGCATGAGTGATTATTATTCATTAAAGAAAATTGATAGTAAAAAGTGTTTGTATAACATGATAATAGGCAAGAGAGCAAACGGTAAAACATATGCAATTATAAAAGAACACAGCATTAAAGACTACTTTAAAGACGGTTCACGACTTGCATATATAAGAAGATTTAAAGAGGATTTAACTCCACGAAATATAGGTGAGTTATTAACTCCACATTTGCCATTGATAGAAAAGTTGTCTAAAGGTAGATTTAATAGTATAAAGTATTTCAACAGAGAGTTCTGGTTCTGCAAGAGGAATGAAAAGAATGAGATAACTGACATATCTGAAACGAGTGTAATAAAATGTTTTTCGCTGAACACATGGGAGTCAGCAAAAGGTGCAGACAATGGTTATTTCAAAACTGTATTCTTTGATGAATTTCTTACGAGAGGTTTTTATCTGAAAGACGAATTTATAATGTTCACAAACTTGCTGTCAAGTATTATAAGAAATAGAGATGGTACGACAATTTATATGGTTGCTAATACTGTAAATAAATATTGTCCGTACTTTGCAGAAATGGGTCTGTCTAATATTGAGAAAATGGCACAGGGTACTATTGATATATACAAATACGGTGAGACTGGTTTGTCAATAGCCGTTGAATATTGTAGTGATTGTATAGCAGGTAGAAAAGTAAACAAATACTTTGCTTTTGATAATCCTAGATTGCAAATGATAAAGTCAGGTTCATGGGAGTTGGACAATTATCCACACTGTCCTGTTGACTATGACGAAAAAGATGTACTTTTCCATGCGTTCATTGATTTCAATGGAGCGTTAATTCATGGTGAAGTAGTAAGATATATAGATAGTTACACTAAGAATAAACATCTGTTTGTATTTTTCTATAAGCAAACTAAAGAGATTGACTTTGAAAAGATAAAAGTACTATACACGGATAAACCAGACAGCAATATTTTACACTGTCACTTTGTTCATGAACAACCAAGTAAAATGCATAAAATGTTTATTGAATTGATAAGAACTAGAAACGATTTTTACTCGACAAATGAAGTCGGTGAAATTGTGAGAAACTGGAAAATGCACGTTGGTTTACTGACTAAAATTTAAGGGGTGATGAATATGTTGGTTGCAATAATTAAAATGTGGACAGTGGTGTTCGCTATAATGTTTGTTGCAGTTGTAAGAATAAACAACGATGACGATGATGATAAATAGTGGTTGCGATGTCGCAACTGGAAGTGGCTACTCTAATATAGGGTGGTCACTTTTATTTTGGTTGCGATGTCGCAACTGGTAGTTGGTTGCGATGTCGCAACTGGGTG
>NZ_JUGR01000006.1 GCF_000800015.1 Terriglobus sp. TAA 43 | reverse complement strand
CCTTGTAGGAATAGCGGAGATCGCCATTGGGGCGTGGAGTCGCAAGGCCACGCGCGGCTGCGGACGGTGTCGGGGAAAGCCGTCGATAGAAATGGCCACGTTCTTCAAATCCAGTGATAATTCCAGCGGCGTCGCGGCGAAAGCTGACCGGTTCCCTCGCGCCATTCAAGAAGATGTCACCTTCTTGGCGCGGAAGCTTGTACTTTGCCTCATCCAGAACCGCGAAGAGATCTGCGCCAGAGATGATGTCGATGCGTGTGTTGTTTTCGTACTCATAAGCGCCGATGTAACCGACGAGTGGAGCAGACGAAGTCTGGCAGACTGCGGACAAGGCAAAGGTCAAAAAACAGAAAAACCCAAATGTGCGTTTCAAGTAGATCTCCGCGAATAACTCAGTCTACAGCGCGTGCGGACACTGACCGTCCTCGACGCGCGCTGGGCCGCATTTTCTTAGAACAGCTCTGCGCCACCACGGACACGATGGATGAGCTGCCAGGACGAGCCGCGTTTCAATTCACCGAAAGCCGGGGATTTCCCCGGCTCCACTTTGCGGAAGTCGCTCAGACTAGTAACGAGAAACGCCCTAGCGAAAGCTTGCCCAGATCACTGACGACAAGCCGACTTCTCGAGACTGATTACTACGGCGGAATCAGTTCTCCGTTGGGACTCGGGACAGAGAGTCGATAACAACCATTTGGACTGGCACCTTCGACGGAACCAACTTCAGCCCCATAGTGTCGTTCAGAGCGTCTGAGATTGAAGGCAACATCGGCTCCGGGTCATCCTCACGAGCAAAATGCAATTCGACCTTGTAGTTGCCTTCGACTCCGGTCTTATCCCTCACTGGCAAACTCACTCGAGCGGCAAGCATGTCAGCTAACGCCCCCAGGGTCGCGCTTGGCATCGATATCAGTGTTGGTCCGGCGGTTCCACCTCTTGTAGCCTCGGGCGCAGCCGGAATCAATTTCAGTCCTTTTTTTGCCACAGTCATGTCATAGCCCCGAATCTCGCGCGTTTCGCGGTGATATTGCATCCCGAATCGCTCCGCCAGCATTGCCTGCAAGAGTGGCTTCATCTCCTCAGGTGTTAAGCGTGCTTCCACTCCTGTCTTGGCCTCGATGTCGAATTTCGCTTCATGTGCCCAGTCCGGCACGATTAATTGATTCGGATTAAGTCCGAATGCCATCTGAACCAGCACCGCCAATGGAATGGCATGCACACGGAACGCCACACCTTGCGCATTCACCAAGGTTCCCGAACTATCCTCTGGGGTCGGGCGAATGGAGACCGTCTCAAAATGCTGCGGCTTCGTGTCCACCACCTCACTCTTAGCTTCCTGCCCCAAGGAAAGTCGTCCCCAGAGCGTAGCGCCAGGGAAGTGTGCCGCCGCTAGGCCCGCAATCACCACACAGGTCCTGCCGTGACCAAACGTCTGCCTGAAAAGACTGCTGAATATCTGCACAATCCCTCCTTGCTGCATAAGTAACGATAAACGCCGTTTTCGTCAGTTGGCGATACAGGGCGTCGAGGGAAGGGACATCCCTCTGAAGTGGGAAGCGAGGATCACGAAGCGGTCGCCGCGCGGGAGGAGACTTCCCCCACGGGATACAGTCGGAAAGATTTCTATGCAAGAGGTTTCGATCTTAGGCGCTCGCCAAGAGATCACAGCCGACAGCCGGATGGAGCCTATGACCTTCTATCTCGAGTGGTTTGACGAGGACCACTCTAAGGATGCTCGGAAGAACAGAATAGTCACCGAACGAGGCGCCGTTTCGTAGGTTCAAGTCAAGGACGATCACGGCGACTGGCAATGATTGTCTCGACCCAACTGGAAACAAACCTCTGGGCAGCCCAAATTGAATCGAGCGGCAACCCTCTGTCTCTGCAGCGTTCCTAATCAGGCCGTAGAATGTTGGCAATCATCACCCAAGGGCCAGCGTGCGCGATCATTTCAGAACAACTCTCCTGAAGATTCTGACAAAGGTCATCTATGCAATTGTTGGCATTTGTTTGTTTTCGTCACAAAGTGGTTCAGCGCAGTATCGATTTACTCAGTGGACTCCCGATACGGGTTTGCCGCAGAGTGGTGTTCGCAGCATCATCCTTACTCCGGATGGGTATGTCTGGGTAGCCACCCTGAATGGCCTGGCACGCTTCGACGGTGTGCGATTTAAGGTGTACGACAAAAGCACTACGCCGGAGATGACTTCCAGCCGGTTGATCGCGATGGTCGAAACTGCCAACGGAGATCTCTGGATCCAGAGCGATGATTACAACCTCTTACGCATACATCATGGAACCTTCCAGACACTGGATGAGCACTATGGCGTCGCGCCTCGCGAAGTGAACGCGATCACTTTCGACGAGGGTAAGGTGTGGATTTTGTCTCAACATCGAGTGCTCGTCTGGAATGAGGATAAGCGGAGATTTGAGCGGGCAGAGTTCAGCACGGACGATCTTCAGTTCGAACCGCTTCGATGGCGTGGGACTGGTTTTTGGGCACAACGAGGCCAGCAGATCATTTGCTTCAATCGGGGCAAGCTTTTCACTTTTGCCATACCCAAGGGCATCAAGCCATCCGAGATCCGCGGCGTTGTGATGAGTATCAATAACGATGCATGGATAGGTACCAACGACGGTCGCATGGGACGCCTCGGCGACAAACCCGCCAACCTCACTCACGAATCGGCCAGCTTCCCTTTTCCTGGTTTATCAGGGGAAGACTGGAAGGTTGAGGTGACCCCAGATCGGTTTGAGCGTCTTCTCCATCTGCCCATAGATGGTATCGACCATGTATTTAATTTCAACGCCCTCAAGGCTGACAGTGAGGGCAATCTCTGGGTCGGGACTGAAACCGAAGGGCTTTATCGAATTCAGCGCCAACAGATCAAGGTTCTTTCCGAACAAGAGGGACTTGCGAGCAACAATACGAATCCTGTGTTTCGTTCAATGTCGGGAGAAATTTGGGCCGGCAGCTCGCCCGGTGGCTTAAGCGAGATTCGAGATGGCAAAGTAATCCATACCTTCGGAACAGCGGACGGCATCCCCGGAACGATCTCCTCCTTGTTTGAAGACAAAGAGGGCGTTCTCTGGATTGGAACTCATTCAGGAATACGCACACTCGTTCATGGAAAGATCAGGCAGCCCAACATCACCCTCGGTGACACAGGGGCGCCGTTGGTGATCCATCAGGCACCGGATGGTGCAATGCTTTTTGGCACGGAACGTGGCCTAACCTTCTACGACGGTAGGATGACGCGTCACCTCACCACCGCGGATGGGCTGGCCACCAATGATGTTCGGGTCATCGTGACGGATCGCCAGGGAGGTCTTTGGATCGGCGGAAACGGTGGAGTCACGAATCTTCGCAACGGACATATCAATCGATGGACAGAAAGCGAAGGCCTTCCGAGCAACAACATCAGAACAATCTTCGAAGATACATACGGCACAATCTGGGTCGGAACATACGACGGCGGCATCGCATGGCTTCGGGACGGCAAATGGGTGTCATTCAATAAGCGTCAGGGCCTCTTCGACAACGGCGCATTTCAAATTCTCGAAGACGAGAAAAGGCGTTTCTGGATCAGCTCGAACCATGGCATCTATCGGGTCGATCGGGATCAACTCGTTGCGGTAGCCGACAAGCGCGAACCGAGGGTTACGTCGTTTGCGTATGGCCGCGCCGATGGCATGTTGAGTGCGGAATGCAATGCGGGAGGGTGGCCTTCGGGTGTGAAAGACGCAAACGGGCTCCTTTGGTTTCCGACACAGAGCGGTATCGCAATCGTCGATCCCAAAAAGATGCTTGGTGTTAGCCAACCTCCGAGAGTTCACATTGATAGCGTCAGCATCGATGGCCTGGAGTCTACCGATAACAATTTGGTAAGGCTCAAGCCTGGTCAGACGAGTCTGGAAATCCAGTACACCGCGCTCACTTATGCGAAGCCCGAACAAGTCAGCTTTCGGTATAAGTTGGATGGCGTGGACGACGACTGGCAGCAGGTCGGTCTTCGAAGGACAGCGTACTATTCCCATCTATTGCCTGGTGAGTACACGTTTCGAGTTGCTGCGCGAAATAGCGACGGCATCAACAGTTTAAAAGATGCCGAGGTGGCCGTCAGCGTCGTTCCTTCCTTCTATCGACGCCGATGGTTTATCGTAGCCTGCGTTCTCCTCGGCCTTCTAGGGATCGCCTTCGCATGGCGTTATCGCGTGCAGCAGTTGGAACAGGCTCACATTCGACAACAGACCTTCTCTCGCCAACTGATCGCGTCACAAGAGGGTGAGCGTCGCAGAATTGCTGCGGAGCTTCATGACAGCCTTGGCCAACGCCTGATCATCATCAACAATCTCGCCCTGTTCCTACTTCGCGTGAAAGGCAAGGTGAAATCAGAAGAAGAAAAACGCGAGACGATCGAGGAGATTAGCGGAGAAGCAACCGCTGCCATGGAAGAGACGCGAGCGATCTCCTACGCTCTCCGACCATTCCAACTGGACAGACTGGGACTGACACGAGCTATCGAGAGTCTCTGCAGGACCGTTGCGAAAGCCTCTGAGATTGAGATCGAGAGAGACTTGGCAGATATAGACGATGCGTTTGCGGAAGACCTGCGGATCAACCTGTATCGAATCGTTCAAGAAGGACTGAATAACGTAGTCAAGCACTCAGAAGCCACTCACGCTGAGGTGAAGATTTATCGAGATCCTCAGCAAGTGGTTTTGACGATCCGCGACAACGGCCGCGGAATCGCAGAGAAGCCGAAATCGTCGACTCCAGGCCAAGGAGGATTCGGCATGACAGGTATGCGGGAACGTATCACGCTTCTCAATGGATCGTTTCACGTGGAGAGCAGCGCAACAACGGGGACCCTACTAACGATCCAACTCCCCGTTTTGGCAAACCAACCTAGCGTTTGAAAACTTCTTGCATTGGAGCCGCGGAGTCAGAGCAGGCGCGATATTGTTCAGACAACCGGACGACAGCTCTAAAGCCCAAGAAGATAGGCACCGACGGCCCCCGCATCGCCGCTTCTTGCACGCAATGCGACATAACCGTCTGGTCGCACCAACCATAAGCAACCTGAGTCAGATGTCGGTCGTAGCGTTGGCTCAAGAAGACCTGCAAATTCTCCCATGATGCCTTTGTAGGCACCATCATCGACCTCTGCGCACAACGCAAAGCGTGGAGTTGATCCGGTTCCAATGGCTGAGGCTTGCTCATGAACTGGCGCTCTTTCGCCCGGTGCGGGCCGGCTATGTTCAAGCCCGCAGGATGTATTCAACGGACTATCTGGATACCCGATCGCAACTTCGGAAAGTACATTCGCCATCATGTGCTGAACCGGAGCGAGTCCAAAAATCAACGAAGCAATATGATTCCGGAGCGACTGTTCGACTTCACCTCTCATCAATGCAACCTTCGTTGCTCTTCCTGTGGCCTCGAGCACAAGCTTGGCCACAGCGCTACGCTCAGCGCTGTAGCTCATGAGCAACGGTTCCGCATTGCATAGGCCGCGCGACACCAGCGCCAACTTCCACGCCAGATTGAAAGCATCATGCATGCCAGTGTTCATTCCCTGCCCACCCGCAGGGCTGTGTACATGCGCGGCGTCGCCTGCCAGGAACACACGCCCCTTGCGATAGTCAGCGACCTTGCGTTCATTGATAGTGAAGCTCGATAGCCAAACCGGATCGTCTGCCCTGAGCTCCTTCGATCCCCTGACATCGAGAATTTTCTGCACCTCTTCCAAGGTGGGATTGCCATGCACTCCAATACCATCTGATGCCGAAGCACCGACATCGGCAATGACGCGATAGCGCGTTCCCCCCAGTGGGAAGAGCGCGAGTATCCCTGCGGAGTGCCAGTGAATATTCACCGACGGTGGCCCGTCTATGCCACTAATGTGAACATCCGCAAGGATCCAGTCGTTGAGCAAAGTGCTTCCTTCAAACGTCATTCCTAGCCTGTGTCGCACAGTGCTGTGCGCACCATCGCATCCGATGAGCCATGAGAACTCAGCGTTTTCTGTGGCGCCGTCCGCGTATACCAAGTTGCAGCTAACACTGTCCGCGCGTTGCTCAAAGTCCTGCAATTCTGTTTCGCGTTCTACCTTGACGCCTAGTTCAGCTAGGTACTCTTCGAGGATTCTCTCTGTCTCGTTTTGCTGGATAAGCAGGACGAATTTAAATGGCGTATCGACGGTTGATAGATCGACCTGCGCAATCTGTTTCCCGCCCGCGAAGATGTTCGTGAACTCAACTTTGAGACCGGCCTGGATAAATCGATCTGTAACTCCGGGGCCCATCCGATCCAGCAGTTCGAGCGTACGGGACCAAATAACAATCGCCTTCGACTTATCTGTTCGCTGCGAATTCTTGTCCACAATACGAACGGATAGGCCATAACGTACAAGCTCGGCGGCCATCGTCAGACCAACTGGTCCCGCTCCTACAATCAATACATCCGTCTTCATATTCGGTTTCGCTTTCGTCCGGGCGGGACCACGCAGGTTGAATCTGAAGAAAAGTTATCTTTCCTCACACGCAGAGAACATAGCGATGACTACACAGAGGAATGTGTGGAAGCGCACGCATGCCATTCTCAGCCAGCTCTTGCGATCGGAAGAGATCGGAGTGGGCAACGAAGGGAAGTTCTTGCGCTGATGCTCCATCCGTGCAACACTCCTGCCATTCCGTGTCTATCCCATTCTTCGGGTCTGTTCTCAATGAAGCGTTTGATTGTCCTTGCCCCCAGCATCGGCCATACAACCATTGACTTTGACCCCCTGCTGGAACGCCTCAGCGATGAGCCGCTCTGGAACGAAAAACCACAGATATTGCGTTACGAACATCGGGTTCACCTGCTGAGCTCGAAGCGCGCCGATGACCTGGCTGAGGACCTCGCGCAGCGGATTCAAACGCGCTGGTACACGGAAGGCCCTTTTGACGAGATCACCTTGATGGGGAATAGCCTTGGAGGAATTCTTGTCCGCGCGGCGTACTTGCGTGGTTTGGGAAGTGCCAAGAATCGCGAAGAGCCTCAGGAGTGGGCTTCCCGGGTCCATCGCATCGTTCTATTTGCTGCCTTTAACCGAGGAGTACATCTTCGCTGGTATGAACGCTTTTCGCTCTTCTTCCTGCCCTGGGCGAGGCTTATTCGGGACATCATGATCGGCTCGGATTTCGTCACCAATGTTCGACTATGGTGGATTCGTAAGCTCAGTACGCGCGATGCGAATCCAATCGTCGTTCAGATTCGCGGTACCGACGATCGCCGCGTCGAGCGGAATGACAGCCTTGACGTGGAAGGTTTCCTCGAAGGCTTCGAGATGACACTGGAGGCGACGCACGGGAGCCTGTTGCGCTTCGATCGTGACGACTCAGGCAATGACGAAAAGTATTCAATCTTCCGGCAAGCAATCCTCGGTGACTTCAAAGAGCGGAATCATGGTGGGCGAGTGCTTGATGCGAGCCAGTCGACCTATATCGTTCTGCACGGTATCCGGGATAGCAATGACAATTGGGTTGAAAAATTGTCAAATCTGATCTCATCACAATTCGCCGGAGCCAAGATAATCCCGCCCACGTATGGGCGTTTCTCAGCGCTTCAGTTCCTGATTCCAACTCTCCGTCGAAAGAAGCTGCGTTGGTTTCAAGATCTATATAGCTCCGAGCTAGCGAAGAATCCGAAGGCAACCTTCAACTTCATCGGCCACAGCTACGGGACGTATCTGTTCGGATACAGCATCAGTCATCTCAACGGGATGGTGTTCAAGCGCGTATCACTGAACGGAAGCGTTCTGCCCGCGCAGTGGGACTGGGATCTGCACCGGAGCCAAGTTAGCGAGTTGCGAAACGCCAGGGCTCAGAAAGATTTCCCCGTAGGCGTCCTCTGCAGTGCCCTGCGCGGCATCCATATGCGGGACGTTGGCACAGCTGGCTATACGGGCTTCCAGATACCATTCGGTCAGCATTCAGAAGTCTTCTACTATCGCGGTGGTCATGGCGCGAGCGTATCGAAACAAGCACGACCGGATATCTTAGCTTTTCTGGTGAGCGGAACCGCAGGGGCGGCGATCCAAGCAGAATTTGTAGAAGAGGACGAGGGATTCAGCCGACTCTCTGCGGGCGCGTGGATCATTCCGCCGCTTTTGCTGCTCTCGTATTGTGTTCTTTGCGTGGGTGGAGCGTCCGGTGTCTATGTTTGGAAGCTTGGACCGATTGCGAGTCTGGCCCAGATATTCTCCTGGGCGTTCTTCGGCATCCTGAGCCTGATTGCCTTTGTTTTGGCTGTGATTGCTGCGATCGCACTTGCATGGATATAGAGGGCATCGGACATCTAACCCGTCTGGAGAGGCTTTCACACAGTGTCATCCCAGATGAAGTGTCTTCGATTGCAGCCCGTCGTGGACAGATATCCGAAAGATGTTGCCAGGGAGATGCATCCTATTCCTCGCCGAAGGTCACACTGCAGATGAAACACCTGTCTGTTCACAAAAGACAGTTACGGATGGACGCCGTTCTGCATAAGTCCAAATCATGATTCAACGCGACCACCGGAGCTGGATGATTTCCTTCCGGTGAGCAAGAGAGAGATGCCTTTTGGTGTATGGGAGCGGTGTTTCGAAAGACCTCAAACTCGAAAGCATCTCAATGATTTTTCTCGGAATGGCAAACCTACACACTTGGCACGACGCGCTGATCTTCGTAAGCGTCGCTGTCGTCTGCTATCCACTCCTCACCACGCACACGCTTGCGAGACGCATCACCCACCTCTCGTTCCCCAAGCGAGAAGTTCATTTCAAGCGGGAATGAATTCTAAGTTTCTTCCAGCCTCTGCCCGCGTAGTTCGGGGCATTGGATATTTCGCCACGAAGGTCGCTCTTGCAAGCGATGGGATCAGGATCTCCCGAGTATGCGGAGAGTCGGAGGCGGCCACGTGACGATGCTTGCGCGGACATGCTGGGAAAATTTGCGTTTCGTTTGGGACCGAGCAAACGAACACCACCAGATATTACGGCACAGTCGATCACTGAAGATGGATCAGGGGCAGACAAAAGCATGAGGCTTGGACGATGGCATGAAGGGACCCGAGCGTACGAGGGATGTACGGTTTCTCACAGACCTGGTGTGAGTCATCCCCCGTCAAAAGCTTCCACGCCCGCTGCCTTTTCGGCAGTCTGTGCTGCAGTGCCTCAACTCGATTGATATGAGATTACGCGATTCCCAGAAGCTGTGGATGAAAAAAGAGGCGACTCCGTAGAGTCGCCTTCTCCCAGGTCTGTTTACTGGATCAGTGTTATCTACTGCACACCATTTAGATAGTTACCAAGGACGCAGGACGCATTTCGTAACCGTCCGCTATCCCACGCCCCGGCGCAAACCTTCAGTGTGGGGCATCAACAGGGATTTGCGATCAGCTGTCTAGGCAGGCCGTGCATTCCTGTTCTAGAGCACCGGAATCGGTCGCTGTCCGGTCATCTCTAGCGGCCCGACTGCAATGGAAGCCACAACTGTCACCTACAAAAGACTGTCCGTAAGTTCTGGTCTAAGCGAGCGTTATACGACGGCCCAATCAGGTCGTCACAATACGCAAGTACCGAGCTCATCCCCCTTGACATTCGACCCGAACAGCCGTAGCTTTAGGTCGAATGACGACTAGAGAGCGAAAAGAACAGCTTGAATTGATGCAGGGCACTCTGGACCTGCTGATCCTGCAGACGCTTGCCTTTGGCAAAGTGCACGGGCACGCGATCGCGCGCACGATCGAGCGGCGTTCGGACGAGGTACTGCAGGTTGGGCATGGATCGCTCTATCCGGCTCTGCAGCGATTACTGAAGTCGGGGCTGATCGTAGCTGAGGACGGCGTGTCTGAGAACAATCGCAAGGCACGGTTCTATCAGCTGACAGCCAAAGGACGAAAACAACTGTCGGCCGAGTCATCGAAGTGGGAACGACTAACGACCGCAATTGCGCGTGTTCTTTCTCCGGTCGTTGAAGAGAAATCTTAGCGGGAGTGCAAAGCAATGTTTGGATGGGGTCGTCGTAGAGAGAATCTGCTGCGTGAGTTCGAAGAACATATAGCGATCGAGACGGACGAGAACATTGCAGCGGGCATGCCTCCCGAGGAGGCGCGGCGCGCGGCTAGGAAGAGGTTCGGCAACGCACTTCTGGCAGCGGAAAACGCGCGCGAGGTGTGGGGATGGGTTTGGCTCGAGCGCGTGGCTCAGGATATTCGCTATGCGATCCGCGGCTTGAACGCCTCTCCTGCCTATACGATCACGTTGATCTTAACGCTTGCGCTCGGACTCGGATTCGTAACGACCATGGCGGCAATCGTCGAGTCGATTCTTATCAAACCAGTAGCGCTACCGGAGTCAACAAGACTCGTGCAGGTGTACTCCGCGAATGGTGCGGAAGGCATGACTGCGTCGCCCCAGGCACTGTCGTACCGCACAATCGACGCTTTGCGGGCCAATGCACGCAGTCTCGCCGGAGTGGGAGCGTTCAATACGATGGTCCACCCCGTGCGTACCGGGAGCGAGACGCGCGTGACACCCGTAGTCGAAGTCACGCCAGATTTATTCGGAGTGATGGGACTCAATGCAAAGCTCGGCAGGCTGATCAACGCAAGTGATCGCGATGGTCTGAATGTTGTCGTGAGCGAAGGTTTCTGGCGCGAGCGAATGCATTCAGACGCCCATGTCGTGGGCTCGACGATCTATGTGGCTGGCAAGCTGAGAACCGTAATTGGAGTACTTCCGGCAGGAGCGCCCGTGGCTCCAGGGATGGGCGAGGTGGTCGTCTACTTGCCGATTTCGTTGAACGCGAAAGACGAGGATGAATTCGGAATCGAGAATGCGGCGACGATTGCCCGGTTGAAGCCCGGCGTGACGCGACAGCAGGCGTTGGCAGATGTGCAGAATGTATTTGCACATGTCCCACGAAAGAATGGCGAGAAAGAACGGCATATCGCGTTGCGCTCGTACCAGCAGTTGGTGGTAGGAGATATGGAGACGCCATTGTTCGCGCTGCTTGGCGGTGTTGCAGT
This sequence comes from Terriglobus sp. TAA 43, assembly GCF_000800015.1. Classification (NCBI taxonomy): domain Bacteria; kingdom Pseudomonadati; phylum Acidobacteriota; class Terriglobia; order Terriglobales; family Acidobacteriaceae; genus Terriglobus; species Terriglobus sp. TAA 43. The sequence continues at coordinate 30,385 of NZ_JUGR01000006.1, read as the reverse complement.
GCTGTTGCTGATCGCATGCGCGAATGCCGCGAATCTGCAAATTGGCCGTGCCGCAAACCGAATACCGGAGATGCAGATGCGATCGGCCCTAGGCGCAAGCTTCTGGCGACTGATGCAACAAATGGTGACGGAGAGCATTCTGGTGTCGCTATTGGGTGCGACGTTTGGCGCGTGGATCGCGTATGGAGCCGTGGGTATGGTTCGTCGTGCGTATGGAGAGACCTATCCACGCTTCGATGAGCTGGCGGTGAGTCCAACCGTACTGTCCGTAACGGCTATGCTTGCGTTGCTGGTCGGTATCGCCGCCACACTGCTTCCCCTGCTTTCGATTTATAGAGCGACTCGCGGAAGCACCGGGCATGCTCAGATCAGCACGAAGAACGTCACGCATAGCTCCCAACTGCCACGATTGCTGGTAGCGATACAAGTGGCTTTGACATGCATCCTGCTGGTGGTGAGTGGCCTGTTCGTAAAAACGATGCAATCACTGGAGAACGTGAAGCTAGGCTTCGATCCGCATGGAGTGACGACCATGATCCTAGTGCCGGTCGACCGGACGCAATCGCCTACACACTCACGGCAACAGGAGATAGAACTACTGCACAAGTTCGAAGCTTTGCCTGGAGTTGAGTCGGCAACGATGCAGACCTCGCTTCCCTTCTCGGCTTACAACATGACCCTCGACGGCACCACCGAGATCGTGGGCAGACCCTTTCACAAAGGAGAGAATGCCTTCTACAGCATGGTGGGCACGAACTTTGTGAAGACCAGCGGCATTCGCCTGTTACAGGGCCGCAGCTTTACGCAGAGCGACGAGAACGCTGCCAGCGTCGTTGTGTTGGTGAATGAGGCGTTCGTGAAGAAGTATCTCGCCGGCCGTCAGCTGCTGCAATCGCAGCTGCACTTTCATCGCGAAGAGGGAGAGACGGAGGCTGACCTGCCATTTGCACAGGCGATGACAGTGATAGGCGTGGTGGAGAATGAAGTGCAGGGTGGAGATTTGGGCGCGCCGTACGAACCCATGGTGTATGTGAACAATCTTCAATTGCCCAAGGGATCAATGTTTGAGCAGTTGTTCAACATGTCTGCGCAGTATGCGGTGCGCTCAAACCTGTCACAAGATGCGCTGGCTGCAGAGCTCCGTGGGGTGTTGAGGAAGGATGCCCCTGGGATGGCAGAGATGAGTCTGAAGCCGATGGAGGAAGCGGTAGCAGAGTCGCTCGAACAGCGGAAGTTGGCGATACGACTCGTGGCAAGTTTCGGAATGGCGGCGCTGGTGTTGTCCGCGGTGGGAATCTACGGTGTCCTCTCTTATTCAGTGTCGCGACGCACGCGAGAAATCGGGATCCGTATGGCGCTGGGATCTACCCGACTAAAAGCAGCGACGCTGGTGATGCAACAGGCAGGCTTGATGGTCGGGTTAGGTCTACTGCCTGGACTGGCCGCAGCATGGTGCGCGGGATATCTGCTTCGATCTTATCTCTTTGGTGTGAGACCGCTGGACCTGGCGACACTAATTGAAGTGGGCGTGATGTTGCTAGCGATTGCAGCGGCGGCAGCAGGGATACCGGCTCGTCGAGCAGCGACCGTAAATCCGGTCAATGCCTTGCGCGCAGAGTAGAGCTTAAGGTCTTGCATTCTACGGGCTCTGACCGGAAGGAAGGCCGGATTTAGAGGCACTATTGGTAAAGAGCCTGAGGGCTGCAATGGAGTTCGAAACGGTTCTGAATTATGTTGTGTTCCGCGTGCCATCAGGACAACTGTTCCAAGAGATACACGATCGAGGCTACCCGCCAAAGAAGCATCTCCCCACAACCTGATCTCGACCGTAAACCTAGATATGTGGAGACTAGATGGCGTGCGGAACCATTGTTTGGGTTGGATGTATTCCGACAACGCGAGAATCACAAGACTCAGACTTTACGGATGTGTGCCAATGACGGATAGCGCGATTCCTTTTTTGCAAACAGGTTCTTATCCGACCCGCTCCGGGAATTTGATAAGCCCATTAATTGACGGTGAACGCGCGTTCCGACGTATTTGCGAAATGATTGAGGCGGCTCAAAGGAGTGTCTGGGTAACCATCACTTTCCTGTGGCAAGCTTGCGAAATGCCAGACGGCCGTGGAACGCCGTTCGATGTCCTTGATCGTGCGGCTGCGCGAGGCATCGATGTACGAATCATCTTCTGGAGACCGGACGAACACACCGCATGGCTTAGACAAAACGCGTTCTTTGGGGATACGGCACAGATCTCCTTCCTGAGTCGCCGTCGATCTGGTTTGAAGATCCGCTGGGATCGGGCCGAGCCCGGCTTTTGCCAGCATCAAAAGAGTTGGCTTATCGATGCAGGCACTGCGGATGAAGCAGCTTTCGTAGGCGGAATCAATCTCAATCCACACTCGATGGTTACGCCTGGTCACAACGGTGAAGGACAAAATCATGACGTTTACGTGGAACTTGCAGGTCCTTCTGTAGTGGACGTCCATCACAATTTTGTACAGCGCTGGAACGAAGCAAGCGAGCGGCTATGCGAGGAAGGACGTTGGGGGATCGGTAGCGAACTGGATTTGCAGTTTCCAACTCACATTTCGGTTGGACGAGGTACGGCGGCTGTTCAGATACAAAGAACAATGCCTTCCCAACGTTATGCTGATGGACGAGCAGCCGCCGAAGGAGCGCCGTACGATATTGCATCGGGTGAGCGATCAAACTTCGAACAGTATTGCGCGGCCATCCTCGCTGCGCGTCGCTCGATCTACATTGAAAACCAACAGATCGATGTGCCTGAGATCGTGGATTGTCTGCATCGGGCACTCACACGGGGCGTAGAAGTGGTACTTCTCATGCCGTCTAATCTAGCAGCCTCTATGCAGACTCAGCTACAGGTCCCATCTGCTCTCAAACCTCTGGAACAACTTGCTGTTTTCGATAACTTTACCTTAGCCGGTATTGCTGGAATGGGCTTCGATGGGAGCCGCAAATCGGTCCATGTTCACTCCAAACTGATGCTAGTGGACGACGAATGGGCTACCGTCGGATCCTGTAATCTGCACCGCTTTTCTCTCTTCGGGAACTGCGAGATGAATGCAGCCTTCTTCGATCCAGATGCCGTTCAGGTTCTCCGCGGCGAACTGTTGCAGGAACACCTCGATCACGACACCATTGGCATGGATGATCGGAGCGCGCTTCGCCTATTCCGGACGATCGCGAGACAGAATCGTAAGAAGTACGAAGGTGGGGATCATGCTTGGCGTGGACTTGCGTTCGAACTTGTTAAGGAAACTCATTGAGTAGCATTACCTCGTCTCGGCTATTGCAGAAATATGTATCCGTGAATTGGGGAGGTCTATGGCAACATTTCGATTTCGAATCGATCCCCCAAGAGCCTTTGGAATGGCGGTAGAAAAGCATTTTCCGAACAAGACGTCTCGCTCTCGCATTTCATGTCTCTAGGGACGGCAAGCTGTCTTGACATAGTTCACAGACACTTAGAAAGGACACAGGCATTTCCAATCCAGGTTCGCCTGACGCACGGTTGCGAAGGTGAAAAGAACCGCTCGGTTCCTCGCATCAATAGAACAAGCGGTCCATGTATCGCAGAACCAATGAGCCGCGATCCATGGACCGTAGAAGCTGGCCTCGTCAAGAGGAAATGTTTTCAAGGGCGCAACGGTTAGTGCAGCCAGATATCGAAGGGAGAATCGATCTGGAATAGCGCTACGCCAAGCCTCTTCGATTTCTCAACGTCGGCGTGCGCCGCTGCCATGGGGTCTGGCCGCGATGCGTAATGGTACTCGTTGATCGATACGACAACGGGGACGTGTGCCTTCTGGGCGAGTTCAATGCTCTGTTTATTGATCGTGGTGCCGTGCTCGAAGAGGAAGTAGCCTTTTGAGAGGCTCTCACCAGCCTCAAGCTTCTTAGCTAGTTCCTTCTCGCTCAAACTGATGCGAGCTTTGCCTTTGAAGTAGTCACGCGTTTCTGCCGTCCCGATAAAGTAGGCACTCTTCAGCAGATGGTTGTCCTTGAGAACCTTCTCCATCTGTTCGTAATAGCTCTTTGGATGACCGGGCTGTTTGGTATCGATCATCAACCGCACCTTCCCTTTGCAAATCGCGGCGAGCTGACTGAACTCGAGCGGGTGTGACTGGTCGATATTAGAGGTGAGTCCCTGAATTTCGCTCCAAGTGAGAGCCGCCGCCATCTTGTTGACACCGAAGTCTCGGAATGACTCGTGATGAACGACGATATGTCCATCTTTGGTCTCATCGAGATCAATCTCAAGCATCCAGTAACCACGACGGATAGCCGCTTCGGCGGCTCCAGCGGAGTTTTCAGAATGGTGATCATCGACTACACCACCACGATGACCGATGATCTTCAGGGGATCCTTCGCGTAAAGGCATGGAGTCACAGACAGAGCGATGAGCAGCGCAGAGGAACATTGGAATACGCGAAAGAGGTTGGGGTATTGCTTGAGCATGGTTCTCCTTATTGGTAGCCCGCGTGCAAAGGAACTCCTCCCACGCGGAGGTCCGATTTGACTAGAACAGCAGCTTGAGGCCGATTTGAATCTGGCGGGGCGAGTTGATCTGCGTTGAGATGACACCGAACGTAGCATCCGAGACACCGGTGTCAGGTGATCCGAACTGAGGGGTGTTGAAGGCGTTGAACGCCTCGCCACGAAGTTCGGCCTTCAGAAAATCGGTGACAGTGAATTGCTTGAAGACGGAGAAATCGACGTTGCGCAAACCAGGCGACCGTAGATTTCCCGACGTGCGGGACATATTTCCTAAGCTATAGGTCACAGGCTGCGAGAAGGCGGTTGTGTCAAAGTAACGACCCAGGCGGCCTTCTGCACTTCCTTCCAACTTGGCGTTCTTGCCGTTCCAGTTCGGACGCTCGCCGGGATTGAAGATATTTGCGACGTTGTTCGCAGAGAAAGCCAGTGGATTGCCGGTGTGAGCAGAGACGATACCATTTATCTGATATCCGCCGAAAAGAGCATCGGTTAAAGATCCCCAACTGCTGCCGAAACGTTGCCCTCTGCCAAATGGAAGACTGTACACACCACTGACGACGAGATTTCGTGAGACGTCAAAGGTTGAGAGCGAGTACGAATCTTGTTTCAAGGGAATGCTGGCGTCCTGATAGATACCATTCGAGCCATAATTACCCGCGAAGCCAATGGAGTTATCGTCAAGCGATTTACTTCCCGTGTATGAGAGAAGTAATGTGGCATTTTTATTGAAGCGCTTTTCGAGGCGTACCTGTAACGAGTCGTAACGAGAGATGGCGCCGGCGACTACGATCCCGCCCACACTTGTGAATTGCGGGAAGGGTGATAAGAGGTAACGCTTTTGAATTGCCGCGCCAGAGATTGGGCCGACAACTTGCACCTGGCCTTGCATGGGGTTTGAAACCGTGGTCAGCAACTGACCTCCCAGCGCGAGGGCCGAGTCCGGAAGTTGGTTATACGTGGGCGCGTAGGGCAGCTGGACGCCACGGTTGCCTACATAAGAAACACCAATCATCCAGCTTTTGGGTAGCTGATATTCGAGCCCCAAGTTCCAGTTCTCCGTATAGGGAGAAGGCTGTTTACGGATGCTGGCGGAGATACCACCACCGGTACCGGTTAACAAGCCGAGTGAGCTTCCGGTAACTGGAGTAAACGAACCACCAGGATAAGGATCCGAGAGATAGTTATTCGGGGTTACACCGTCCGCTGTTCCCAGCAGTGCAGTGCTGGTTCGGTAGCCAGTGTTCTGAACCGTTGATGCTGCTTGATTCGGGTTATTCGTGAAAAAGATACCAAAACCGCCACGTACTACGAGGACATTGATTGGGTGATAGGAAAGACCAAGGCGTGGAGAAAAATTACCGGTTTCGAGATCTGTCACTGTGCGGGGGTTTCCATTTACACCGGGGTATTGAAGGCCGCCCTTGAGATTCAGACCGGTCGTTGCGGCCAACGGAGACGTTACCGTCAAATCCAAAAACGTCGCTCGATTATGACGCTCTGTTCTCGGAACGAACAGGTCATAGCGCAGGCCAAGGTTGAGAGTGAGCTTATGGATAGGCGTCCAGTCGTCCTGAATGTAAGCACCAAAATAGTGGCTGATCGTATCAACGACTTTGAAATTGTGGGTGACTGACCCAGCCCCCAGTCCGAGCAGGAAGGATGCGAAGCCATCACCGGAGGTGCTGGAGGCGGTCAGAGCATTGGGCCCCTGCGTCAACGTCGTGGGAAAGTTGAAGTTTCCTGAGGCTTGACCAACTTGATTGTCGTTGTTGGCAAGGATACGGAACTCACCGCCAAAGTTGAGTGTGTGGTCGTTTAGGATTTTTGTGTTGTTGATCAGGAAGGTCTCCGACAAATATCCGGCAGTACCGATGGAGCCAAACGAACCTGCTCCAATGGGAAGATAGCCAGCAGGAGCGATTGCTGGGAAGGTGAGAGCAGCCTTTGAGGTCGCAAGAGCCGCAGCTGCCAGATATCCAGGAAAGCCCAGTGTCGTCGGATCAAAACCGCTGGAAGGCGCGGTGGCATTCTGATAGACGTGGCTGACACCCGCACGAAGTTCAAAGATGTACGTTGAGCTCTTGGCGAAGCTATAGTCGAGCCCCGCACCTATGGCAGGCTGTGCACTGGTCGTTGATGGTTGAGCAATCAGGAGGTCCTTGGGGAGGATCGGAGCAAAGCCTGAAACTGGATTGCGTTTGGAAATGCGGAACGAAACACGTTGCCGCTCGGAGATCAATTGATCCACTTTGATGTCGTATTGATTGATCGTGTATGGAGCAGAGCTTCTGACGAAGTAGTTATTGCGGCCGAATGTCCCCGGTTGGTTTGGCAGAGGAAAATACTTCAGAATGTTGGCTGCGACACGGTCAAAACGTGTCGGATCAATTCTGTTTCCTATGAACGCAGTCCGGGTGTAGGTTGTAGCTCCTGCCGGAGAGACGGTCGCTTTGGTCGTGGTCGGGTCATAGATGGTGATCGGAGCGCCAGTTATCGTCTTATCGTCTGAAAAGTCTCCATTGCGTTCCGCCAGCGTGGGCACTGTGGTTTGGATCGATGTCGCAGTGTCCTGACGAAGCCCCTCGTAATCAACGAAGAAAAAGGTCTTGTTGCGCCCATCGTAGAGTTTCGGGAGATACACTGGGCCACCAAAGCTGAATCCGAACTGGTTACGCTTGAAGCTTGGTAGCTTATTGCCTGCCTTGTTTGAGAAGTAGTCGTTTGCATCCAGTGCAGAGTTCCGGAGGAAGTCGTAGACGCTGCCGTGCAGACTGTTCGTTCCTGACTTGTAGATGACATTGATGATGCCGCCGCCGGTGTTTCCAAACTGCGACGAAAAGTTACTGGTCTGCACTTTGAACTCTTGTGTTGCATCGACCGACGGGAAAATGGCGAGGGCATTCGAATCGTCGGTGGGAGGCGCAGATGGTACGCCATCCAGAAGAACATCTGTTGTCCCGGCGCGTCCGCCATTCACATTGAACTGGAGACCGGTAAAGGTCGAGTTCACAGTGCCCGAAACGCCCGGCACCAGAAGAACCAAGCTGAAGGGATTGCGTTGATTGAGAGGAAGGTTCTCGATGCTCTTGTTGTCGATGACCTGCCCAATATCCGAGGTCTGGGTTTCCAGCTGCGGTTCTGCAGAGGTGACTTCGACGATATCGGAGGTCGCCCCCACTTCCAGAGTGAGGTCGAAATGCACGGTCTGGTCGACGTTAAGAACGAGTCCAGAACGGACAAGCTTCTTGAAACCGGGCACATCCACTGTCACGGAGTAGGGGCCCGGCGGAAGGTTGGACAACGCGAAGGTTCCCTCTGCATCACTCCGTGTGGTCGTGGAAACATGAGTACCTGTGTTGGTAACGACAATTGCAGCATTGGAGACAGCGGCGCTTCCAGCATCATGGACTGTGCCCTTCAGAGAGGCCGTGATCCTTTGTGCGTACGAGGGCAGGCCACCTCCCAGGGAGAAGATCGTTGCAAGGGCCACTCCGGAAGTGACCGAGGACTTCCACAATGGTGTTACAGGACGTTTAACTTTCTTTTGCCACATAGAGACCTCTTGACGGAGCAAAAACGCATAGGCTCGCGAGAACCCACTTGATAGCGAGCTAGCAACGCCGCAAACGCAAGGCGGGCCATGCTCGGGGAATGAATCGGTTTTCGTGAAAAGACCGGGTGGTTCGGTCTAACGGTAGTTAGTCAAACGACCTCAACGAACGCAAGGTGACTTACTCAGGTTTTACGGTCTAATTGCTAAGCTCACCGGGAATATGGCTTTAGGCCAACCATGTAACACGTCTCACGACGTGGTCCACCGTCACTCTGCGAGCGATCTTCACCGCCCGTTAACAATGCAGATCTTTGCTGCTTCCTATAATTCGATGGGAAGGTTATGGCATTCGCAGCGAAGGAGGAGCAGCAGGCCGGAGAAGTCTTCGGCGACCTTGAAAAAGATCCAAGGTGGCAGCTCATCCAAAGAATTGTGGAGACCCCTGGATTTGTTCGCTCTCCGCGACTCTCTAGCTTCCTTCTGTATATCTCCAGGCAGTCTCTGAGCGGACACACTGCGGGATTGAACGAACAGACAATCGGTGAAGCCGTCTTTGAAAGACCCATCGGCTATGATTCACGCGACGACAACATCGTTCGCTCACATGCGAGTCGACTCCGAACGCGTCTCGACACCTACTTTCATGAAGAGGGTAATGCTGAGCCTTTGAGAGTCAGCGTACCGCGCGGCAGCTATGTGCCTGTCTTCGAGCGAGTATCCATGGATTCGCCAGCGCTGCTCGTGGAGAGTATCGCTGTGCATACATCGGGTACTGCTGCGCCTTCCGTCGAGAGAAGGGCAAAGTGGCAACGTACGGTGTGGATTGGTGCCGCTGTTGTCGTGGTCGTTGGATGTCTGCTTGTAGGCTGGGACCGAGGCATTTTCACTCCCGAAATCAGAACCCCGTCGCACAAGCTATGGACGCAGATGTTCCGCAAGGACCAGGACACCTTGATCGTCCCGGCTGACATCAGTCTGGTGATGGCGCGACTGATGTCAGGACGCACTGTCGACTTGGCAGAGTACGCCAGCGGACGTTACAAGGCTGGGACTATTTGCACGGAGCCGTGTAATCGTCAGCTATTGCAGGAAATCGAAAGCCGTCGGTACACTTCTATGGCCGATCTGGTATTTGTATCGACGGTCTACCGGCATGCGGAAGCAGTTCCCAATCGTGCAGAGATACGCTATGTTCGTGACCTGCAACTCGATGACTTGAAACAATCCAATGTGATATTGTCGGGTTCTCTTCTGGCAGATCCATGGCTGACTCTGGTCGAGCACGAGATGAATTTTGTACTGCACGACAACCCGGCAAATGGAGCTTTGCGGGTTGAGAATCGAGCTCCAAGGCAGAATGAGCGAAAGGAATACTTCTTCAATAACGATGACCAACAGCATCGTGGTCTCGCCACCATCTCGTTTCTGCCGAATCTCAGTGGGAACGGGAATTTGCTGATTGTTCAAGGCTTTACTCTTGCAGGAACTGCAGCTGCAGGAGAATTTGTCACGGGCGAGAATGATTTTGACACGCTCTTTCAACGGTATGCCGACAATACGGCTCCTCTTCCCCACTTTGAAATTCTGCTAGAAACCATGGATGTGAATGGTATGGGATCACGCCCCAGAGTGCTGGCTTGGCGCACTTATCCCTAACGGCGTTCCATATCGGATCGTTCAGCAAGACATTGTTCCCTTCTTTACGTGTGGGCTATGTCGTCTTGCCTCCATCGCTCGTAAATTACTTCATGGCCTTCCGCTATCAAACAGATTTCCGAAGGGCGCCGTCGCCACAACGGTGCGGTCCGCTGTGGGAGGAGTTAACAATCTTCGCACCTTGTACTGCGTACCTTCGTAAAGCCATCGACGAGCATCTCGAAGGTGACTACATCTCCTCAATCTACGCTGGGATTCCTCAGCTCCAGAGGCCGATCAGCGGCTACGTCAGTTATGTCGGCGGAACGCATCCTGAACTAGACGAGCGACTCCCATCAAGGTCCACAGAGGGCAACGGAGAACAGGTTCCTAGGCACACCGTTCGAATCGCCATTACTTAGGCCAAGCGCGGTGGCATCCTCCCCCTACGTGGTGTCTGCGTTGATCAGTGAGAGGACAGATGAATGTTTCGCGCGGTGGATTGCGAGCGAACCTCAGTGGCCGCACGTAGGCGGATATCTTCAGAGGAAGAACCCACCAGCACATCAACCGTTCCCGCCTCTACCTGAAAATCGTGTAGCGCAGGATCGTACCAACCCAATGAGGCGGTGGGAAGCACAATGGTCATTGTGCGGCTTTCATTTGGCTGCAGGGTCACACGTTCAAATCCACGCAGTGTACGGAATGGCTGAATAGCCCGACTTTTCTGCAGATGTGTATAGACTTGCGCGACCTCTGCTCCCGCGACTTTTCCAGTATTCGTAAGTCGAAAGCTAACCGCTACGGACGCGCCTTTCCCTGTAGATTGCGTGATCTTCAAGTCGCTGTAAGAGAAATGCGTATAGCTGAGTCCATGACCGAAGGGATACAGAGGTACTCCCTTGAAGTATTGGTATGTATAACCACGCGACACGTCGTACTCATTCTGGGGAGGAACACCATCAAGGCTTGCGTAGACGGTGTATGGCAGATGACCACCGGGGTTATTTTCTCCAAACAAGGTACGCGCAATGGCCGTTCCGCCAAGCTCACCTGGATACCAAGCGCTCAGGATGGCCGGAACATGATCATTCGCCCATGTCACAGCCAACGGCCCTGCATTCAATAGCACCAGCGCCACCTTGGGGTTCGCAGCATACACGGCTTCCAGCAGCCGCTGTTGCGCACCCGGCAGATTCAGGTTGCGACGGTCGCGTCCCTCTGCCTCCACCTGGAGGTTAGTGCCCAGACACAGCACCACAACATCGCTCTTGCGTGCCAGGCTCACCGCACGCTCGACCTCTTTCTCGTCTGCTGCGTCAACAAAGCCCACGCCACGTTCATAGTCAACCTTCACACCACTGCCCAGAAGTGTACGCAACCCTGACGTTACGCTGGTCTTCACCGCCGGCGTGCCATAGTAGTTGCCGGTCTCATACCCATCTCCACCCGCAGGCCCGATCACCGCAATCGACTTCACGCTGTTGCGTTGTAGCGGGAGGAAATCTTTGCGGTTCAACAACAGCGTCATGGACTCTTCCGCAACCTGTTGCGACAGGGCACGATGTGCGTCCGACCGCACTACGTCCATGCCGATCTTGCTGTATGGACTTGTTCCCGGTGGGTCATACGCACCCAACCGAAAGCCAACACGCAGCACGTTGCGTAATGCGCCATCGACATCTTTCTCTGTAAGCAGACCGCGTTGGACTGCGAGTGGCAGGTTCGTCTCAAACTCCACATCGTCGCTGTCGTTACCCGCACGAATAGCCTCCGCAGCAGCAACAACAGGATCTTCCGAGAAGTGTTGTCCCGGCTCGTTCAAATTCGTGTTCCGTGTGCCGCTCAGCAGAGCAACCGCGCCCAGATCGTCCGTTACAAATCCGTCAAAGCCCCATTTCTTCCGCAGGATGTCCGTTAACAAGTAATGGTTCACAGCGTCGGGCGTGCCATTGATGGCGTTATAACTTGACATCACAGATTGGGCATGCCCTTCCACAATGGCAGCGCGCCAATGCGGCAGCCAAAACTCGAAGAGGTTGCGCTCGTCCACGGTTGCGTTCAGGTGCTGACGCCCACTCTCCACATTGTTCACGGCAAAGTGCTTTACCGTTGCAGCCACTTTCAAATGCTGCACGTCATCACCTTGTAGTCCACGCACGTATGCCACTCCCATGCGAGCAGTCAGCAGTGGGTCTTCGCTGAACACTTCCTGGATTCGGCCCCATCTTGGATCGCGGCTAATGTTGATGACCGGTGAGCGAAATACCAGGCCGTGTGGAGTGCGTGGGCCTTCCGCATGCGCATTGTATAAAGCGCGGGCCTCATCGCTCATGGCATCAGCCACCGTATGTACCAGCTCCGGATTCCACGTCGCGCCCATAGCAGTGGGCATAGGAAACAACGTGGTTGGTTGCTTGGACCACACGCCATGCAGTGTCTGGTTCCACCCGCCCCACATGGGAAGTCCCAGCCGCGGCACACCTCTGTTCGTGTGATTCAGCTGCATGGCCTTCTCCTGCAGTGTGAATCGCTTCATCAGGTCGGTAATGCGATCTTCAATGGGCTTGGTTGTATCGCGGTACACCTCGCGCCCATCATGAGTCGTCTGAGCTACAGCGGGGAAACACGAGGCCGCCCCTAACAGGACTGCGGCCGTTGATACAACAACGGAATAAAAACGCATAACTCCTCCTGCACTGCTTCCCTGCTGCGTGTTACAAACTATTTCTCTGCGCGCACCACTTCTACTACGGCTGACATGTCCTTCTCACCGAGGCCTTTTTCCTGAGCCTGAACAAACAGCTTCTCCGCATTTGCTGCGGTCGACAGTTCCACGCCGAATGTCTCGGCTGCCGCATGTGCATAGCCCATGTCCTTGCGCATCAGGTCCAGCGCAAAATTGACCTCGTAGGTACGCCTGGTCATACGATCGCTCATGCCGGCAAGAATGCCACTGCCCGGAGCAGCCGTTTTCAGAAACTCCAATGCCAGAGTGCGGTCAAGGCCACTACGCTCAATCCACGTAAGCGCCTCAGCAAACGAAACAATCTGTACACCGCAGAGAAAGTTATTGATCAGCTTTAACTGTGCTCCGCTGCCAACAGGACCAAGGGGCAATACCTGTTTGCTCATGGCTGCGAGAATAGGGCGCGCCTCTTCCACTGTTGCAGCATCACCACCGGTCAGAAAGGTAAGCTGTCCTGCTTCTGCCTGGGGACGGCTTCCCGTTACTGGTGCATCCAGTAGCCGGACGCCACGCGCCTGTGCCGCCGCATGCAACTCCGCAATCCATACTGGGCTTACTGTACTGCTCTCCACTGCGATGACATTGTCATCCATACCAGCAAGTGCACCGTGTTCCCCTAGCCACGCAGCGCGTGAAGCATTGTCATCCGCGAGCATGCTTATGACCACCTTCGCACCGTTCGCCGCCTCTGCCGGAGTCGCAGCAGCAGCGCCACCATCTTTCACGAATGCCTCGGCCTTTGCCGCAGTGCGATTCCACACAGTCACATCGAAGCCTGCCTTGCGCAGGTTCTGTGCCATCCCCACGCCCATCACACCGAGTCCAAGAACTGCTACCTTCTCTGCCATATCATCTCCTTGCGTTGTCATCGCTATATATACCGGACGTATCAACGCATCACGGCAACCTGCACCGGCGCTGTCAGTGCTTCCTCCACGCGTATCGAATTACGCAGAGCGCGTCCGAAGCCATCAAACTGCACCTCTGCGACGTCGCCCTCGCCCAATCGCACATTGCTGCCGAACGACAGTGCGTCTGCGCCAAGAAAATGCACATGCACCATGCCAGCCTGCCGATGGCCTGCAAATTTAAAGTGGTGATGCTCCATGTTGGCCAAACTGTGTGCCATGTTTTCTTCGCCCGTGCGAATATCCTTCTCCCACACCGTCTCAGTACCACGCAAAACGCGCACGTGCCCACGCACATCTTCGAAGGGCTGCCCTATTACTAACTCCGGCCCTAGGCTGCACTGCCGCAGCTTCGATCCCGCAAGATTCAGATAGTTCTTGCGTTCAAATACGTGATCGGAAAACTCATTGCCCGTTGTCATACCAATGCGGTGCGGCGTGCCGTTAGCAGCAATGACGTATACCGTTGCGACTTCAGCTTCCTCGCCACCGTCTTCTGCGTGTCCTGGAATCGTTAGAGCACCACCGGGTGCAACAAGTACCGATCCATCTCCCTTGTAGAACCATTCCGGAGCGATCCCGATGCTACCGGCAGCAGGCCTGCCGTTGCGACGTCCCCACTCGAACATGCGCATGCTGTCCGTCATTTTTGCTTCATCAATCTCTTCCTGTACGGTGCCCGCAGTCGCATGCATCGCCTGTCGTTCGCGCGCACTGCCCAGATGCGTCAATCCTGTACCGGAAACCAGCATCTTCTGTGGATCTCCAGGCACATCGATCGGCGCAAGCAAACGCCATGACGATTTGCCGGAATACACCTCGTCATACCGCAACACATCATCACTACCAAGTGACTGTGCCAGTGCAGTGATGTCCTTCTGCAACTCCAGTGCACGCCGCGCCAGTATGTATGTTGACCTCACATCGCTCAGCAGCACAAGCTCTGGCTCAATCACTATCGCTACGCGCCGCTCTGTTCCATTTGCGATCTGCACCAGCCGCATCATCATTCTCCCTATTCAATGATCCGGAAGCGCTTCAGCGATTCCTCGTTCACGGTGAGCCCAAGCCCCGGCGTGTTTTCATCCAGATTGATGTATCCGTTCTCAGGGATCGATTCACCATCGAAGATGTACCAGAACAGTTCGTTGCCAACCTCGACATCGACCTTGGGAAAGAACTCAGCAATTGGAGAGTTCAAGCTAGCCATCACCACGTGATAGTTGTGCATCTGGCCTGCATGCGGAACCACTGGAATCTGGAAGCTCTCCGCCAATGCTGAAATCTTGCGGGCCTGGCTGATACCACCCACACGGTTCGTATCGAACTGGATGTAATCGACAGCATTCGTCTCCAGCAACTCACGGAAGCCGAAGATGGTGAACTCATGCTCACCGCCCGCAATGGGCACACGTCCATACTCTTTCAACTTGGCATAACCGCGCGTGTCATCCGGAATCACTGGCTCTTCCAGCCAGCGCAGATTGAACGGTTCGAGCAACGGCAGCATGCGCTTCGCATAGTCCAGCGACCAGCCCATATATGCATCCGTCATAATGTCCACACCATCGCCGACAACTTCACGTACGTTGCGCACAAGCTCCAGATTCTTCTGCATACCTGCAGCTCCATCCAGTGGGCCCCAGCCGAAACGCAGTTTCATCATCTGGTAGCCTTCGTCCTTATACTTCTGCGCCTCAGCACGAAGCTCTGGAATCGGCATGGCATACAGTCTGCTTGCGTATACGGGAATACGGTCTTTCGTACGGCCGCCTAACAGTCGGAACACAGGCTGTTTTGCGTCTTTGCCCATCAAATCCCACAGCGCGATGTCTACAGCAGAGATCGCAGTCAAAGCCACCCCTTTGCGACCAAACGCAAGTGTGCGACGGTACATCTGCTGCCATAGGTATTCCACATCCCACGGATCAGCGCCCAGCAGCAGCGGCTTCAGGTAGATGTCGATCAGTTGCTTCGTCACCATGGGCGACAGTGCCGCATTGCCGATGCCAACCAAACCGCTGTCTGTGAAGATCTCCACCAGCAACCAGTTATGAAAGGCAAAGTTCCCCATGGACGCCTGACGGAACGCCACGAGGTCCATGGGGTTTGTGCAAAAGTGTGGAGGCAGGGGAACAGTCTTACCTTCCCATTGAACAACACGTGTTCGGACTTCTGTGATCTTCATGCGTCACCTTCAATAGCTTGTAATTCTGTAGAGCGAAGAGGTTGAATCGGGCCAGCAAACAAGACGATGGCCAGAAAGCCGATTAGGTGGAAACTGCCCACCAGCACAAAGAGCGTTGCATACGTGAAGCCGTGTTCCAGCAAGTAGCCAGCAACAAGGCCGAAGATTGCGCCGCCAATGGCGCCACCGAAGCCAATTAATCCGGCCACGGTACCCACCAATGACAACGGGAAGATATCGGTAGGCAGCGTCATGATCAACCCCGACCACGCCTGCTGACAGAAGAAGGCAATGCTGAACAGCAGGATTGCAACCTTCACCGGCGTTACAGAAACCAGCATCACTACAGGCATGCCTGCGGCGCACAGCCCTAGCGCAATCTTGCGTGCACGATTCAAAGTCTGCCCGCGCCGCAAAAGATAGGACGAGAACCAGCCGCCCAGAAAGCTGCCCACGCCACTCGCCGCATACGGTATCCACGCGTAATAACTCACCTGCTTCACATCAAACCCACGTGCGTCATACAGATACTTCGGCAACCAGAACAGCAGGAAATACCAAGCGGAATCGCTCATAAACTTGGCGAAGACGAACATCTGCACGTTACGTTGGCGGATCACGTCCAGCCAGGCTACGCGCACTCCCGCGATGCGCGCCTCCACCGTATTGATACTCATGGTGGCGGAGTTGTCCCGATATGCCACCGTCCACCACGCCACCCAAGCGAGCCCTGTCGCACCCGCCACCACGAAGACTGTGCGCCAACCGCTGTGCAACAGGATGTAACCAATTACAGGAGGCGCCAGTACAGATCCCACTGCCGTTCCCGCATTGATCAATCCCATTGCAGTGGAACGTTCATGCGCCGGGATCCACTCCGCCACCACACGTGAAGCAGCAGGAAACGCGCCGCCCTCACCACCACCGAGCAGAAAGCGCGCAGCCAACAGCAATGTAAGTCCTGCTGCCAGTCCATGCAGAGCGCAAGCCAGGGACCACCACGTCATGATCAACAGAAACCCACGCCGCGTCCCCAGGCGATCCAGCAACCGACCACCCACCATATACATTGCGGCATACGACAGCAGGAACGCCGTTTGCAGATAGCTGAACTGCGCATTGCTCACGGGTATGTTGTGCTGAATCGAAGCAATGGCGACAGGCAGCGTTTGCCGATCGAAGTAGCTGATCGCAATTGCTGCCGCCACCAACAGCACGAAGTACCATTTGCGTTCCATGTTTACGCCGCCCTTGTGCTGCTACCACTTCAACGTGACAAGAGAAATGCTCTGCCGCGGCATCTCTGTGTTCAGCGTTACTGTGCCGTTGTTCGCATCCACCCACTCCGGCGACGCAAGCAATTCCAAACCATCCACGGCCTGCAGCTTTTGGTACTGCTCCGTCGTTGGGTTCTGCGGAGAGCCCATTGCCTTCCACACGGTGTATGCATTGCTATGCGTGTCGTCAATGCGATAGTGCGTCACCAGCACACGGTTGGCTCCAGCGGGCAAACCGCTCACAGCGACAGAGGTTGGCACCACTGGCCCGGCACCCTCCACATCGTGGTAGTTCCACAGCATCACGGCCGCCGAGCTGTCCGCGGCTTTGGTTGCAAACGCATCCACATCGGATTCGCCACGCACGCCGTTCTGAACAATCGCGTCCAGCGACAGACCTCCCGTGCTTGTTGTCGCAACACGATTGCCCGACATCAGAGCCGCCATCCGAAAGAAGTTCAGAACTGGCTTGTTCACTCCATTGGTTGAAAGCGAACGGAAGCCCTCGAAATAATCTTTGTTCTCAAATTCAAAGGACCAGCTCAACATGCTCAGCAGGTTCACTTTGTACTTATCCTGCAGTTCAAACAAACGCTTGTAAGCCGACGCTGTATATGCCGGGTACAGTGTTCCATTGCGATAGTTGTTCGCTGGATTCACTTTGCTGGAACACGCAGCGCACCCCTCGGGGTCCGCCTCACTGATGATGATTGGCAGGTTGCGGAGTTTTGGAAACGTCGAAATTAACTGGAAGCCATGATCCGTGTCCTGCAACTCGCTTGACACGCCCATCGTCACTTTGCCGTCTACAATCTTCGGCGCTCCCTTCGCGTGAAACGAGATGAAGTCCATGGGGAGAGCTTTGCCATTTGCTGCGCTCTTGCCAGAGTTCACATGCTCAAGAAAGTTTTTGAGATACGTGTAGGCCTTGGGATTACGCGGGCTCGTGGTTGCTGGCCCGCCTACCTTAGCCTCTGGCAACGCCGCGCGCACACCCGCGACGGCATAGTCATACAACTTCCAGTAGTCTTCCGGTGTGCTGTGCCAGTAGTCGATATCCGGCTCGTTCCACACTTCGAAGTACCACTGCTTCACCGTCTCACGGCCATACCTCTCCACAAAGTGCGCTGTCACCACGCGCGCAAGTTCACCCCACTTGGCGTAGTCCTTTGGAGGGTTATTACTTTTCCCGCTGATCGCGCTCTTTGGATAGTGCACCTGGTACGGAACGTCACGGCCCGGTACATCCGCAGCCAGGTCCTTAGGCATAAAGCCGAGTTCCACCATTGGCCGCACACCTGCCGCCTTGTACTCATCAAAAATCTCATCGAGTATCTTGAAGCTGTACACGGGCTTGCCGTTTGCGTCTTCTGTGTATACGTTGGTGGAACTCCACTTCAGTTCCGGTACGCCATCACCGCTGGTTAGCAGGTGATGCGCACGGATGTACACAGGCACAGGGCTCAGGTCGTGCAGTTCTTTCAGCAACACCTTGCCGTCACGTTGTGTGGTGTAGTTGCCTTCGTCATAGCCAAACCAGCTATAGATCGGCTTGTACGCGCCCACCGTCTTGCTTAGATCCACCGTAATGTTTACCGGCTTGCCAGCAGACGGTGGCGGCAGTACAGGAATCGTACCCTGCGCCATCGCAGACATTGCTCCGAGCACCAATCCCGCTGCCACCGCTATCCGCGTCTGTGCGCCACCGCGCATCGTGATCATTTGCCATTGCTGCATGTGCTCTCACTCCTGTCTTGGTGCTCTTGTTAGAAGATGTACTTCAATGCAAACTGCAGATTACGAGAGTTATTTGACGTCGTCGTAATCGTGCCTCCGGCTGCTGCATCGATGGTTGAATTCGGTGCGCCAAAACTTGGCGTATTGGGCACATTGAAGACTTCCGCACGGAACGATAGCGTGCTCTCATGCGGCATGTTGAAGTTCTTGAAGACGGACGCGTCGAACTGCCGGTACAAGTCTGACCGCAATGTATTGGCACGAACCTGACCATAACGGTAGACGTCGTTTCCCGTCCGCGCTGCTCCTCCGACAGTTCCGTTCGGAGCGCGATTCGCTACGATGTACCGGCCCTTATCGAACCAGGCTGACAATGTCTTCGTATAACCTGGCGTGGAAACCCCACTCAGGTCGGGCCGTTGTCCGCCTACGCCGGTGTTTGCGATATCTCCTGAAACCACCGGTGTATAGGGCGTTCCACTGCGCAGCACATTGATGGTCTGCAACTGCCATCCACCCACGACTGCATTGACAAACGCATTGCTATTGCTAAGGAACTTGCGATTATGTCCCACCGGAACCTGGAATGTTCCGCTGATTGCGAGGTTATGCGTTACGTCTGAAGGCGACAGAGAATATTCGTATCCCTGTACACCGCCCAGCGAGGGCTGTTGCTGATACTGGAGCCATTTGGAATAGGTATAGGCCACCAATGTGCTGAACCCGTGGCTGAAGCGGTGATCATACTTTGCCTGCAACGAGGCGTAATTGCCGTTCATGTCCTGTGTCTGATACGAAATGCCGCTCCATTGCGTATAAGGGCGCCGCGTCTGGATCGTACCCGGTCCGGGCGCTGGATCGTTGAAACTGTTTGTCGCGCTCAGGTGGATACCACGATTTGCTACATAGCCAATCTCGAATACGTCCTTGCTTGAGAGTTGGTGTTGCACATTCAGGCTGTAGTGATAGTTGGCACCCATGCTCGCATAAATCCGCGCCGGATTCAGACTGGGATTGGCTGTAATCGATCCAAGCGGATTGCCCAGGAAGAAGTTCTCCAAAGTGCGTGTTGGAGTTACGTTCTGCGTCTGGTTCTGCGTCTCGACCAAGCGGTACGGCAGCATGTTGAGGTTCACACGGCCGCTGGTGCCTTCCGGTTCATAGAAGATACCGAAGCCCGCTCGCAACACTGTCTTCTCGGAGACCTGAAACGCCAGGCCCACACGCGGCGCAAACTGCTTCTTATCCGGATATGTAATCGTCGAGGGCAATCCTGCCTGGCTGCTGGTCGTGATGTATTGCCCGAATACCTGGTAGGCACGCGGAGCCACAGGTTGCGCACTCAGATCCGGTATAGCCTCGCTGCCCGATACGATGATCGGTTTCGGTCGCGTAGGATCGAATGTGCCAACCTGCCCTTTATAACCGCTCAACCAGGGTGAATACTCATACCGAAGTCCAAGGTTCAGGGTCAGACGATCGCTTACACGATAGTCATCCTGAAAGAAGAACTGCCGATACCACCCCTGTCCGCCAAAATTGGCCGCAGGATACGAACGCGTAACCGCAGACGGATAGCCCAACAAGAAGTCTGCATATGCATCGCCGGAATTCGCAGATGCAGCTGTTGCTGTCGTTGCATTGTTTGAGGCATTCCCGTTGAAGTTGAATTGTCCGGCATAGTTGCCGCTGTCAAAACCAATCCACTGGTAGTAACGGATCAACGTTCCAAGTTTGAACGAGTGCTTACCGCGCAGGATCGTGAAATTGTCTGCAATCTCCCATGCCTTGCGGTCTTGGGATTTCGGACGCTGATCGAAGCCCTGCCCCTGGACTGAGTTGTACCCGCTCCAGATGTAATCTGGGAACGCTCCACCTGCTCCAGGCCGCAACAGGTCGTTAAAGCCTGTCACACCAAACTGACCATTGAAGTCTGTTCCCTGCAGGAACGCCGTCAGGCGCACGTGGCTCGGCAAGAAGTGTGAACGCAGTTCGTTCACCATCGTACTGCCCACATTGCTGGTTAAACTCGCATCAATGTCCTGTCCCCACGATGTGAGACTGGCAGTGCGCAAGGAAGGCGCAAAGTTCGGATCGACATCCCCCTGCTTCACATATACCCAACGTGCGGAGATGCGGTTTTTCGGGGTGATCTGATGATCAAGACGCGTGATGAACTGGTCAAAGCGAATCGTCTGATTCCCGGCGTAGCTGAACGTCCCAGCACCGGTGTTCTGCCGTGGAATAAACTCCTGGATCTGTCGCGCTTGCGCCGTAATTCTGTTTGCCGGAATTGTGTTGTTCTGAAACTGCTGCGGTACACCGTTCACCAGATTCGTGCGGTCATAAATGTTCCGCGTAAAGATGCCGTTGCGCTGGTTATCCGAAGGCACAACTCCCGTGAAGGGCTGGCCGCTTGTGAGCCTCAATCCTTCATAGTTGAAAAAGAAAAACGATCGGTCACGCCCGTCATAGAGTCTCGGTATTCGAATCGGACCACCAATATTGCCACCAAACTGGTTACGACGTAGCTTTTGCTTGCGCTGTGTCGTAGGTAGGAAGTACCGCTTGGCATCCAGAGCATCGTTACGGATGAACTCAAACAGCGTTCCATGGAGACGGTTTGTTCCGGACTTCGTAGTCGCATTGAAGAATGCGCCACCGCGATTGAACTCAGCCGAATACGGGCTCTGCTGCACCGAGAACTCCTGCAGAGCATCAATCGACGTTTGGATGAACGTACCGCCCTGATGCTGTTCGCTCACGTCCACACCATCCAGCAAGAACGATGTTGCACTCCCGCGGATGCCGCTGATCACATTTCCGTTCACCACCTCAGGACGGATTGCCAACGAGTTGCCTGTTGGCGGCAGCAAAGCAGCACCCGGTGTAAGACTGGCAAGCTGATAGAACCCGCGTCCGTTCAGAGGCAGTTCCGTGAGTTGCTGGTTCGTGATTACCTGACCCGATGTCGCTGAGTCCGTAGACAACAGCGGCGCGGTGGTATTCACTTCCACCACTTCCGTGATGGCGCCGAGCGTCAGCGCAACATCTTGCCGTACGATCTGCCCAACCTGCACTTCAATGGTTTTCGTGGTCGCCCTGCTGAACCCCGTAGCCGTCACCGAAATCAAATAATTGCCTGCGGGAATTGGAGTGACCACATATTCGCCAGAATCGTTCGTCACGCCCGTCTGAGTGATGTTGGTTTCTACATTGCGCACCGTCACAGTCACACCCGGTACGACTGCACCATGAGGATCCGTCACACGACCCACAAACCTGCCCTGCTCTACCTGGGCGTGCAATACGCCCGCAGACACAGCAAGCACCGCCAACGACTTCGTGAAGACACCCCGTAACATCAAGCTCTGATTACCCTGCATACCCCACCTCCGAAGCGGGACTCCAGGCAACGTTCGCCCTCTTCCCTGTTGAACGGCGGCAAAGGTACTACCAATTTTCCAAGCTTGTCAACGCCACATTGCGTTTTAATTTCTCCCGCATACAACTCAAAATAAACTGCTTACAACTACAGGGTCCGGAAAGGTACTACCAATTCACAATGTTCGTCAACTCTTTTGCGACGCTTTTTGACGCAACAGAATGTGCTCCCCGATGAGCGTTGACGTAGCCTCGAACCATCCAGCATCATTCCCTCATGCCAAAGGCGTTGTATTTACGGAAACAAATGCAGCTGCCGCGGCAAAGCCCGGAGAAAGACGACGTCACGCAAGGGGTGATCACGCGATTCCAGCAGATGTTGCGTGAAGGCAAGCTCAACCTGGGCGACCGTCTCCCCCCTGAACGAGAGCTCGCGGCTCATTTCAAAGTCGCGCGTTCCTCTCTCCGGCAAGCTCTCAAGGTTCTCGAGATTCTAGGTGTCATCACGCAACGCGTAGGCGATGGTAGCTACCTCAATTCGGACGTCGCTGCCATTTTGTCAGTGCCACTTGAATTCCTTTTTTTGCTCGACGACACCACCGTCGAAGACCTGACGGAACTTCGCCTTCTTATGGAACCGGGTCTTGCGCGGCTCGCTGCCCAACGCGCTACCCCGGACGACATTGCCATGCTGAAGCAATCCATCCTCGATTTCGAAAACAGCTCCGACAACAAGCTAAAACTCGTCTCTTCAGACCTCCTCTTCCACCGCGCTATTTTCAGAGCTTCGAAGAACCGCACTGCCGGAAGCCTGTTTCACAATATCCATCGAGCCATGGCAAAGATGATGCTGGTCACTTCACAACTCGTCGAACTCGAGCACACCCTCGCCTTCCATAAGCCGATCATGGAATCGATTGAACGTGGCGATGGCGACCTCGCGGCCAGGTTGATGCGTGAACATCTTGAAGACGCAAAGCTCCTGCTTATGAGCAAGAAAAGCATCTAGAGTCCATTCCTCGTCTACACGGAATCATCCATGTATTGCACAGGAACAGGGAGAACCCTGGCCGTTCCGGCCTGGATGACTGCCGCACCGGACCTGACAGCGACAAGTCCCCTCTGGAAGTCCTGGGGCGAATCTGGAATGGTCCAGTTCTTTGTCACAGGAAAAAAGCTGACGGAAAACGCGCTGCTCCGCCAATGCCTCCCTATACGCTCAGCGAGCAGGATGCGCATGCGATCGTGGCTTACCTAAGTCTCTCCATTAGACAGTTTGGCTAAGTAAAGGGCTGTCTCTAGCGGCGCTTTGGTTTCTAGCTTCCGCAGAAAACCACTCTGCCTTCCCGCCTGGCTAAACATCGTGCTCAGAGCACCCAACTCCGAACTTCGGAAGTGGGTTGCTCTCCGCCTTCTTGAATCGAATCTCGTTTTCGTGGATAATTACTCTCGAAAGCGAGATTTGCTATGGCAACCGCTGCTTCCCTTGTCTTGCCCCGAATCGCCGGATACGATTTCGAATCGGGTGCCGATCTTAGCAATGCCGCCGAACGAGCGGAGCTTTCCTCCGCAGCTATCAAAGCCTTCATGAATCTCCGGAAAAAGTGGGGATTGAATGAAGAGGACTCTCGCTCCCTTCTCGGAGGTTTGGCGTCGTCGACCTTCCACGCGTGGAAGACGAACCCGAAGCGTACGCTCGATCAAGACACGTTGACCCGCATCTCGCTGCTGATCGGTATTTATAAGGCCCTAAATATCTACTTTGGAAAACCCTGGGCGGATCGTTGGATCACGCTTGCGAATCGTGGACCGGTCTTCATGGGACGCACACCACTCGCCTACATGATTCAACGGGGCCAGCCCGGGATGATTGAGGTTCGGCGGATGCTGGATGCATGGCGAGGTGGCCAGTGACACCTCCACTCCGGCAGATCGACCGAAGTGGAATGCATCGTTTACTCCCCTCGCGTTACAGCGAGGCGGGTACGGTTCTTGATGATCTGGCTGACGATGACGACATGCTCCAGAAATTGATCCGTTTGGATGGAGCGACAAACGACCGGATTCAAGGTGAACAGTTTGGACTTCCTGGTATAAGCACCTACGAATTGGTCTACGGCATCCCCAACGCTCACATCGTCCGAGCAGCATTCCTCCATCCGAGTCCGAACGGAGCTCGATTCAACGGTCCGGACCGAGGTGCGTGGTACGCCGCAGACAGGTTGGAGACATCGGTCGCAGAAGTCAGCTATCACAAAGCCAAGCGCCTCGCGGAAATCGTTGTTCCGGAGACAGTGACAGGTGTCCCCGAGTCGGATGCATCGACGTATGACGACTGGCTCGCAGATTTTCACGGTGAGTTTCACGCGCTGGAGCCGGCCGCTGACTACGCAACATACCTCGCTCCAGAACCTGTTCCGGAATGCTACTGGGAATCCCAGAAGCTCGCGCAAACACTTCTAAAAGAGAAGTCCAATGGCATCCTGTATCCCAGCGTACGCAAGAAGGGTGGTCGCTGCCTGGTCTGCTTTCGCCCTGCCTTGGTCTATCGCCCACGGCGTGCCAAACGATATCTCCTCTCCTTCCATTGGAGACGGGACCATTACCGACAAGAAGTGAACGAAGTCCCCTTGCAGCGATCCCGATAGCCCTGAGAATCTTCATTTGTAAAGAACAAGGCGCTAAGTAGCTTCTGCACTGCGGGTCGCAATTGCGGTGTGAACACAAGAGTTTGGAATCTTCGGTTCCAACATCTCGATTTCATGCTCTCAATATCTCCGAGCGTTTCTTCGCCCC
Organism: Terriglobus sp. TAA 43; assembly: GCF_000800015.1. Taxonomy (NCBI): domain Bacteria; kingdom Pseudomonadati; phylum Acidobacteriota; class Terriglobia; order Terriglobales; family Acidobacteriaceae; genus Terriglobus; species Terriglobus sp. TAA 43. Next base: position 5,634 of record NZ_JUGR01000006.1, on the reverse strand, counting down.
ATACGCGAAACGCCCCGAGACTCCCTTGAAAAGCATTTGGCAGAGTTCATACTCTTTCGCAATGTCGAATCCCCTGCCGACCATCGACATTATCGTGACTGCATCCAACGAGACATCCATCGTAAGCGTAAGCATCGCCCCGGAATCCCAATTACATGACACGTCGCAGGCCCACACATTCCAACAGGATTGGAGTCTGTTGACGAGGCTCTCGGTCTAAGCTCAGAGACGAAAGATTGGGCTGAAAAGAAGTTGAGCGCAAGAGAATGCGTGCATCTCGAGACGTTTGCTTATAACGCGCTCGGTAAAACCCCTTGGCTGAACTCAGAGGAGTCTCGAGGCATTCCTGTACGCGACTACTGATTTCTTCAGTTTCACGCACCGCTTCGTTGTGTCTACTTCGCAGCGGCGCTTGCGCCCACGCACCTGATGCAGTGCAGCAATCCCGCAATCCGCAATCCGACTTATCGGTCAAAATCACCGCCGCACGAAAGTCGATGTACGATTGCTCCGCGAGATGTGACCTCTACGGATCACTTCCGCCGATCTCACTTGTTACTAATCTCCACCGTTGAATGCAAAGGTGATTTTGCATCCATCCAAGATCGTGATCTCGATGACCACGTGCGGCTGTCTGCAGAGCATGGGGTGAAATGATCGGTTTAACCACAAAGCGTAGAATCCAAGCTGCGGGGCGAAAAGATGAAAAGGGCCACCATCCCGGGGTTGCACCGAATCGATGGGATGTCCGATCTATGGACTGCCGGAAGTCGAGGTGCTCTCCTGTTCATTGGTATCGTTTTATTGGTCATGCCCTGGACCGAGCATTTCTGGAACTTTGACGGCTTTCTAAGGGGTGGTCAGGATTTCGAGTTTGGTCTGCTTGCTATCGCCACGATGCTCTGTTTCGTGATGGTCATGATGCAGCACGGCAAGTGTTCCTTCAGAGCGACCTTGTCTTTAAAGAGATGGCTGTCGATTGTGTTCCACCGCAACGATCCTGTTGTCACAGGATCGCTCATGAGACTCATCTCAGTTCTGCACGTTGTGCCCTTCCCAAGTCCATCCCTGCGCCAATCTACCCTCCCGCTACAGATTTGATTCCTTCCTAAGCGCCCACCTTCGAACGGCTCAATTGAGTCATGGTGAATTCCTGCAACAGGACTGATCACACTTGTGGATCGTCTTGGAGGATGTGATGAAAAAGTCTGAAGTGCTCAAAGCCTGGGCCAGTATCCTGTCTGCCCGTGCTCCGTCTCTCTCGATCGAAATTACCAAAGAGTGCCCCCTCCGTTGCCCGGGGTGTTATGCCTTCGACGCTGCCCATCTTGGCAGTTTCACCCAGCTCAGTCAGCTCTCGGATTTTAAGGGAGACGAACTCGTCACTCGCATTCTCGCTCTTCTCGATGAATTGAAACCGCTCCACGTCTCTCTGGTCGGCGGTGATCCATTGGTACGCTATCGAGAATTGGAGCAATTGCTTCCACAAATCGAGGCTCGTGGTATCCACACGCAAGTTGTTACAAGTGCCTTCCGAGTGATTCCATCGCACTGGAAGGATTATGCGAAGCTAAATGTCGTCGTTTCGATTGATGGCCTTCAGCCCGAACACGACGAGCGAAGAAAGCCAGCCACCTATGAACGGATTCTCAAGAACATCGTCGACGCGCAGGTCACAATACACTCCACGATCACGTCTCAGGCCGCTTCGCGGCCAGGTTATCTCGAGGAGTTTCTCGGGTTCTGGAGCACGAATCCCTCGATCCGGAAGATCTGGTTCAGTCTGTTTACGCCGCAGCGCGGCGCTACGGATCCTGAAATCCTGTCGCCGGTCCAGCGAACGGAGGTCATGAACGAATTGCGGCGGCTACGCACTCTCTATCCCAAGCTCGACATGCAAGATATCGTCATCGATGAGATCGCCACCCCGCCACGCAGTCCGGAAGAGTGTATCTTCGCTCGAACGACAGAAACGATCTCTGCGGATCTCAAGACCCAGATCACGCCTTGCCAGTTCGGAGGAGACCCAGATTGCTCACAATGCGGTTGTATCGCCTCGATGGGACTTGCCGCAATCGGACACTACAAGATCCTTGGCGGACTCACTGCCGGTCATCTCTTCAGGGCGTCAGACAGAATCGGCAAGGGATGGCGTAAGGCGCGGGGAACTTTTTCGTCCAAATCCGCCACGCAGACGAAATCGGTCCCCTTCAAGATTCTGTCCAATTAATCGCAAACGAAACGAACAGGAGGGAGTTTTGAACGAACGCGAATGCACTGTAGAACTGGGATTGAGGCGCGACCTGAAAAGGTTCAGCAAGTGGCTCTCTCGCCTGGGATTTACTCCCGGAACTTCGGGAAATCTTTCGGTACGTCTCGACTCTGAACGACTTCTCGTGACTCCGACCGGAGTCAGCAAAGGTCTAATCAAGGCTTCTGACATGGTGATTGTCGACCTCGATGGACGCCTGATCGCAGGCGCACGAAAGGTCACAAGTGAGATCTCCATGCATCTCGCGGTATATCGGCACCGAGCGGACATCCATGCTGTCGTCCATTCTCATCCTCCGATTGCGACGGCTTTTGCCTGCTCCGGACGAGCGCTCAATGAACCTCTCTGCCAGGAAGCGGTCATGACCGTGGGACGCGTGCCTCTGGCACCCTACGCAACTACTGGCACCGATGAAGTGGCGGCGAGTATGCGGCCTTTCCTCACGGACCATGAGACAATTCTGCTCGCAAACCATGGCGTGGTCAGTTATGGGAAGACCCTTCTCGACGCATTCATGAAGATGGAGACGGTTGAGCATCTGGCGCAGGTAGGTCTCGTTGCCCATCAACTCGGGACGGCTCAGCCTCTTGGGGTAGACCAGATCGACCGACTCCAAAGCGCCCGATCGAAATATGTTCACAACGCCCAAGAAATGTATTTGTCACCTCGACAAGAGGGTCGCGACGCTGACCGACTCGAAAAGGCAACGGCTGGCACTCCAATCAGTGCACCAATGTGATCTGTACTTGACTCAATGGAATTTCAGTTGCAAGCCTACCGCAACAAAGTGTTTGCCAACACGTATGCAAAGTTGTGCCACATACGCCTTGTTGTCGATATTTCCGCGACGTTCTTTCCCTAACATCTTCAGTTCGCAAGTCGCCGATCAGGTAGCGAATGAAACCGGTATGGCGTAAGCCACACCGGTCCTCAGGGGATAGTGTTCGTTTACGCAGCGACTATGCGTGATGAGGGAGCTTGTCGCGAGAGCGGAACAGTCGTTCTTCTGGTAGCTTCATGCTCCATGCGGCTCAGTTTTTCCGCAATACAAAGAGCAATGAAGTGATTAAGCGAGATCTGATCTCTCTTAGCAAGACGCTCTACCTGTTCCCGCATAGATGGGCTCAGGCGAAGCGGATACGATCGGTGGTACATCTGGGAGACCTCCAAGGCAATATCGTGATTCGTCAACACAGCTGGGACAAGATTCGTTCTTCGGGCTCTTCGGCCCGACCGAGAAGACAATACAGAAACGACTTGAAACCGTTCTTCCGAATACCAGACATAGTGCCCACGAGCCAGACGTGCTTTTTGAAATTACGAAAATATGCGGACGATTTGCGCATCACATTTCAGCGAACTGCATATCGTCACTCTCGCCCGACTCCACGTCGCGCTCCAGGAACACCCAGATAGACCGCCGACTCTGGCAATCTTTTCCGAAGCGACTCGAAGAGCCTCTCTGCTCAGGACTGCAATATCCGAGCCGAGGGACTCCTCAGAAACGTTTGTTGGACCCGTATCTAGCTTTCGTATGTGTTACCACTTCAAAATCATTGGTGAGTCTTCGCGGCGCTCTCCTGAGTGAGCGGTGAATAGGCAATAAGATCAGGAGTCACCGCGAGTGCACGACGCGACAACGTCCTATGGCCTCATTCTGAGGCCGGTATTAGATGTCCTTTGCGCATGGGCAGAGAGCGGTTGACAAGACATCTCTACCCGATTCCTTCTGAGAATCGATTACCCTCTTTACGATCCCCGATATCTCACCTGTCACCCGAGACAAGACTTAACGAATTCACCACACAACCTGAAAATTCTGAGAAGAATGTGGACACGTTGTATTTCTCTAGACGATGGCACCAGTACGGACCGTGGCCAACTGCTCTCTGGAATTGATGTCTCGCCTGCTTTCCCGATGTCGAACTGCAAACTCAGCGAACACCCAGCATGCTCCGATTGCGGTCAGGTTGTAGATGGCTCCGCCCCATGCGCCCTGGCTGTGTGGGTTTGAAAAGACCGGCGGTATCTCTACCGTGAACTCAAACAACAGGAGCATAAGAGCGAGCATTCTTGCTGCGAGTACGTCGCGAATTCTCGCAAGAATAGCGCAGCCTGCCAGCAGAAAAGCGATGCCAGTCAGTACAACAAAGAAAAGACCAAACGGCACCCAGTGCGGGACGAACCTCACATAACCACGAGTATTGATAAGGTGCCCCATAGCGAATGTGATGAGAGGAACGCCCAACATCCAACGAGTGATCGCCATCGCTCTTCCCTTCGGGAGTGAACCAGTACGTGCCACAGCGTAGAGGACGGCAGCTGGGGCAGCCAGAAGGAGTTGCATGCCGGCGCCTCCCAAACAGAAAACAAAAAGGTCGAATCGAACCCCCACCGCATGAGCCATTGCAGCGTAGCGCGACACCCACAACAGGGCAAAGGCGATGTAGATGAGAGCGGACGCCAAAGCACCAATCCACGCGGTTTGCCGCCGCAATAAGGCGATGCCGGCAGCAACTAACCAGATACCAGAAAGCCCTGCCAGTACCTGTTCGCTAGTGAGGTGGCCGAGAGCCGCTATCGGTTGATGCGAAGCCTCGAATTTCAACCACACAATGTTCACGAGCCCCGTTGCAATCGTTGCCAAACCATACAGCCAAACACCGACTCTCGTTCTGTCCATCTTCATCTCCAGCGCGCAAGCTGACCGACTCAATCCATTTGCGCTGATAGTATGGGTTGCAATTGGTACTCTGGTAGAGCCAATTAAAAGAAATACTCTTAGACCAATCCCCCGCCCATGCCACGAATCGTCAGTTCCTTCGAGTTGAGCATTAAGAATCGTCCTCCTCATCAGGTGTTGACGAAGTGGCTTTACGAAGAGCTGCGCAACGCGATCCTGGAAGGCCGACTTGAGGCTGGCTCCAGACTGCCAGCCTCGCGTGATTTCGCGCGCCAATACGGACTGTCGCGCGGAACAGTCGTCAGCGTCTTCGAGCGCTTGCTCGACGAAGGTTACATATCCAGCAGAGTGGGAGTGGGTACTTGGATCAATCCGGTCGCAGCGACCGTCCCACCTCACAAGCCGCTGACTTCGACGCCTCCCGCTTATGTTGGCAACGTTATCTCGTCGTATGTGCGACCAAAGCCCTACGTCGAACTTGTATGGAAAGCGGAGTGCCTTCCCTTCCGCGCGTCGGACCCGGCCGTTGCGGAATTCCCAGCAGAGATTTGGGGACGTATCGCCGCCAAGCGCTCTCGCAATTTCAGGTCATGGCTTGATACACCGGCAGATGGAAGTGGCTATCCACCACTGCGCGATGCCATCGCGCACTATTTGCGGACATCGCGTGGCGTGCGCT
>NZ_JUGR01000005.1 GCF_000800015.1 Terriglobus sp. TAA 43 | reverse complement strand
CAGGTCATGGCTTGATACACCGGCAGATGGAAGTGGCTATCCACCACTGCGCGATGCCATCGCGCACTATTTGCGGACATCGCGTGGCGTGCGCTTCGGTAGGAGCGGGATTGACTTCCCAGCGAAGGCCACCAGAAAGATTCAAAGTCGACGACACCCGCCATTCATCTTGGACGAAGACCGCTGTCTCATTCAGCACCGGTGTGGCTCCTAGCTTCCGGGTAAGAATGCCGTAGTCCGCGACGCCTTTGGTGACAGCCGATGACGAGAGGAAGATCGCGGAGACACTGGGTGACGAAGGACTAATCGGTGATTGGATGTGGCGATAGTCAACACCAAACTTCAGTTGGTGCTGTCCCAGGCTCAAGCTGAACGTATCGACAAGGTTCCACTGATGACTCTCATTGACCGTCGACGCGACCTGGAGGATGGAGTTCCCTGTGCCAGGAAAGACCATCTCCATGACACTCGCCGGAGTACCGGCTGTTTCGTTGCCAAGAGCAGCATTGAGATCGACAGGAACGGCACCGCCAAACGAATCGATCGTTGCTCCATTGGCGGAATTACTGCTCGCATAGCCAAACCGGAATTCATTGTTGGCGTTATTCGTGAACTGGCTGGTCGCTCCCGCGGTGAAGGTCTGTGTGCCGAAGGCTGTCGTGGTAAGTGCGGACAAGGATCGTGACTGGAGCGAGCTTGGTGTATCGCTGTAACGGAAGAACACACTGAGCTTCGGTGAGATGGCGTTGTCGAGACGAATGCTGGTCGAATCGATCTTGCTCGGAAGTGAGTAGCCTTCGATGAATTGCGAGAGCCCGCTGGCATACGTGATGCCGCCAGGAGTCGGAAGCGGAAACGCATTCATAACCGGTTGGAGTGCAGACAATGTCGCCTGTCTCATCGCTGTGCTGGGGACATACTGAATCGAAGCGGCCTGCGGAAGTGTGAGGCGAAGACCTTCATAAGAACCGAAGAAGTACAGTGGATGTGCTTGCGTGAGAGAGTGCGGCAAAGGTATGGGGCCACCCAGTGTTCCGCCGAAGTCATTCTGTCGAAGAGCTGTTGCTCCTGTTCCGTAGTGATCATTGAACCAGTTATTGGCGTCGAAGAAGTTGTTGCGGAGGTAGTCAAACGCCGTGCCGTGAAACATTTTGGTGCCAGAACGTGTGAGCAGCGAAAACTGACCACCCGGTGAACGCCCAAACTCTGCTGAGTACGAGGAGCTTGAAACGCGGAACTCCTGCAACGCATCCACTGAGATGAGGCTCTGCGTCGTTCCGAGAGCAGACGTCGCTCCTACCGAGCCACTCGTCGCAGCCTGTGGACCACCATTCGGAGCACCCGCCGATACGTTCCCGCTAACGCCATCTACAGTGTAGTAGTTGCTCTCGCCGCGTTGGCCGTTGACGCTGAAGTCTCCATTGGCACCTACTGCCTGATTAGCCTGAGGGCTCTGCGATACAACGCCCGGAGTCATCGAGATGAGGTCTTGGAAGCTGCGGCCATTGAGAGGAATGTTAGCTACGAATCTTCGATCGACCACAGTACTCACGGAGGCGTCTGTCGTATTGAGAAGGGACGCCCCGGCTTCAACCGTGATGCTCTCTGATCTCGCACCGATGGGTAGTGAGAAGTTGAGTGCAATTGCCCCTTGCACGTTGAGGACAACATCAGGCTTGATCAAAGTTTTAAAGCCAGATTTCGAAGCCTGAAATCTCCCCGACATCATCCGGATGCCGGCAAAGATCAGACCACCTAAGCAGATGACGGCACCCGCATACATCGCGAACGTCTTGAAGGTTCCCATCAGCGTCTGAGCCCCGGAGAAGTCCATCGTTCCCTGAGCATGAGCCGCACCGGTGACGAGAAGAATGAAAAGCACGGCCCGCGTCATGCTCGTGGCTGACTGAGGCCGGTGGATCGCGGGATGATGAGCAAATCGCTTGGAGCAGCATTCTGATCGCTGCGCAACTGCGGTAGAGGAATTCGATAACATTGGCACCTCCGCCAGCTAAGTGAGCTGGGATATGCCGTGATGATGGAAAACCTTGCGCAATCCGTCCAATACGTTTTCCGTATCAGCTGATCGTTGCCAATTATCACGTGATTCGACAGCCATTGCTGTTCGCTTTGTTCCTCTCATCGTGTTGGGAAATTCAGAGCGAATGAGCCATGATTCCAACAAGGCAGAAGGACCGCTATTCTGGTTGTGTTGAACGAGAGGACATCGATGCAAGTCACGATAGAAGGAAACGAACTCGTCATCCGGATTCCCATGCTGGAGACGCCGACCAAATCGAAGAGTGGAAAGACAATGTTGGTGGCGACGAGCGGCGGCAATGTGACGTCCGACGCAACGGTGAATGGAAAGCCGATCACCGTCGGACTGAATGCGTACATCGCCAAATAAGCAAACGATTTCTCTTGCTTAGCTTGCTCTTCTTCCAAGGTCTCTCGAACGAGGAATGTCGTCACGCAATGCGGTGCTCGATGGCTGTGGTGGGCGCTTCGGAACAACAATCATCTTCTCTTGCTGCTTATATCGTTGTTGTAATGTCCTGAGAGCGACAGGAATCGTCTTGGGATGTTGGCTCGCTCGATAGATGATCGCAGTGTCTACAGTCCAGGTCACGCCCGCAACGGGACGGGTTGTTAGCTCCGCATCAAGGACACTTCCCTCCCGTACCAGTGCAACACCGTGACCGTCCTTTACGAGCATTTGAATCTCCAAGAGATTTGAAGCGACGGAATACTCCGAAACGCTAAGCCCGGCTTCACTTAGAAGTTCGAGGAGGCGTTCATGAGCTCCAGGATGTCTGTGTGGACTGAAGAGAACCGAAAGCTTTCCTTGTAAGTCTGAAGGGGGTATCGCGATCTTGAGAGCTAATGGATCGTCCTTACGCAGACAAACCACTAAACGTTCTTTCCGGATTTCTTCGATGTGGAGATCGGAATGTTCGAGAGGCAACGAGACGACCGCGGCATCGAGTTCTCCCGTCAATACCGCTTCAGCGAGGAGAGCGATGTCTTCGTACGTCGGAAGAATTGTGCAGGATGGAATGATCTCTCGATGTATGGCGCATAGATCACGGAAAACGTTCAGATCCGCCCAGTGATTGCAGCCGATTCGAAGCGCACGTACTTCACCGCGTTCGATTGCGCGAAGTGCTTCCACGACTTCGTCTCGGGTAGTCAGTAAGAGGCGAGCCAGTGCGATAAAGGCAAGCCCCGTTTCGGTAGGCCGAATTCTTCCGTTTCTTGATTTGCGAAATAGGCGAACGGCAGCGTTCTCTTGGAACTGCCGTGCCTGGACGGTGAGATTTGGTTGTGATGAGTTCAGCTCTTCCGCTGCGACTCGAAAACCTTGCTTCTCGAGAATGACAAGCAGATATCGAAAATGGCGAAACTCGGCCCAATCGTTCATAGCAGTTGCCTGAAGAACCTCAAGGGTTGAGACATCGATTGAGAGTTCGGGCATGCCGCTATCGCCGACCCGCATATACGCGAATTCTGGCAGGAGGATGCACTGCGATCAATGCAAAATGTGAAACGCGGCCAAATTTACGCAAATGCGCTATCCAGAAGTTCACCAGCATCTACGCCCCGAGAACGCATGAGATAGTTCAGGGCTATCACCCGATAACTAAGAAGTATTGGACGTCGACGTGTCCAATGAACAACCTATCGGGAGACGCATCCTCTGATGCCAGGCCATCGTTCAGGAGAGAGCTATGCCATTGCAGCAGTCTGCACTGAGTACTTCACATCCGGACCCTTTGCTCACAGCAGAGGATGTCGCACATAGGCTAAACGTCAGCACAGATTGGGTTTGGGATCATTCATCTCGGAGGACGCCACTGCTTCCGGTGATTCACGTGAGTGATGGAACTCTTCGTTATCGCACGAGTGGGATCGAAGACTTTATCGCCGAACGAGAGAAGCTTTCTGCGCAACGCCGCCGCCGCCGTTAATGGCCTTGAAAAGCGAACGGGTTCGTTCATCGGGCGACGCTAGAAGGTAGAATGGCATTGCCCACTTTCCCCGCGGAAATTGAGGATTCATTGGCAAATCGCAACAAACTGGTTGGGTATCGCTTCGCGGCAAGTATTGGTACGGGTACTATCGCGAGACCGTACTCGATCCAGAGTCAGAGCAAGAGCGGATCAAGAAAGTTCCGATCCGACTCGGACTCAAGACGCAGATGACGAAGCTCAAAGCACGTGAAGCGCTGCGAGCCGAGATCGTCAAACGCAATGGGCAGGTCCCTGAGGGGAGAGTGCTGAAGGATGGCACCGTCACCTTTGGTTGGTTTGTCCGCAACCGCTACTTTCCGATTCGAAAAGGCGACTGGCGTCCACATACGGCGGAGACAAAGATCGACCAGATTGAAATAGATCTTATAGACAAGTTCGATGAGTACTCGATGGAGTCGCTTGATCGGTTTGTCTTGCAAACGCACCTCACAGTCCTCGCTGGCAAGTATTGCCAGGATCGCGTGAAGCAGGATCGCTCTTATCTGAAGTCTATCTTTGACGAGGCCATCGAACAGGAGTACCTGGTTAAAGACCCGACACGGAAGCTGAAGATTCCCAAGAATCTCAGACCGAAGGATAAGCGGGTACTCAATTGGGAGACTCTCTGGGCGATCCTCGCGGCAGCATCGCGACGCGATCGTCTCCTTCTCGCAATCGACATGACGGAGGCGTTGCGACCGAGTGAGTTGTTCGCTCTACGCTGGCGTTCCTTCGATGATGAGAACACGCTCGACATCACGGAGACTGTATACCGTGGCGTCCTTCGCCCTTACGGCAAGACGACTGGAAGCATGACGAAGGTTTACCTTCCCGACGGTCTCGCCACGGAACTTCGTGCCTGGAAGATAGAGTGCGGGAACGTATCGCCCAACGACTTCATCTTCCCCAACGCAGATGGTGGATTCCTGCTTGTCTCGAACTACCGCAACCGAGTGCTGAAGCCGCTAGCCAAACAGCTAGGGATCGAGAAACTCAGTTTTCAGATCTTGCGTCGCACCATGGCGACACAGGCTCAGAAGATGGGATCGGTCAAAGACATTCAGGCGCATCTTCGTCACGCGCGCCCGGATACCACGGCAAACGAATACATGCAGGCCTTGCCTGAGAGCGTGCAACAGATGGTCGGATCGGTCTACTTAATGCTGCAGAAAGGAGGGGAGAGAGCAGCCACATAGAGACGCAGAAAAAATGCCGATCTCATATTTGCCACAAAATGCCACAAACTTTTGAAAAGCTGTGTCTGTAAGTAATTGATTTTATGGTGGGCACAGCAGGATTCGAACCTACGACTTCCACCGTGTGAAGGTGGCACTCTACCGCTGAGTTATGCGCCCGGTTTTCGCTTCCCTCTCACCTAATAACCCTTTTAGCTACAGCGGGATAGGGAAAACAGTTCCGGATATCGTCCGGACTCGGATACTCAATTTATATCACAGTCTCGTTCCCGCATGCATCGCTCGACGCAGACGAGTGAGCAACTACCGCGAGATCACTTTTTATAAATCGGTAGCGTGAAGCTGAATACCGATCCATAGTCTCTTTGGCTCGTTACGGTAAGCGTCCCCTGGTGCGATTCAATGATGGCACGACTGATGGGAAGTCCCATCCCAGTACCGGGTTTTTTCTGGCTATGCTCGCGTGAGCGATACAGGCGGTCGAAGACGAGATCCTGTTCCAAAGGATCGATCCCAATACCGCGATCCGCGACCGTTGCCACGATCATTTCCCCTCGCTGTTCCGCGGTAATACGTATCGGAGATTGCGGCTCTGAATACTTCGCCGCGTTCTCTAATAGATTGCATAGGACCTTCGCGATCATGTTCGGATCTACATCGACCTTCGGCAGTTTTGGGATAGATATCTCAACGGGATGGCTTGCCCAGACCCACGCACTATTTTCTTTTGCCTCCGTCACAATGTCTTCGAAAGCGACCGGCTGAAAATCCATGTGCACTTCTTTGGCCTCAAGCTGGGCCATTTCCACAGCCTGGCCAACCAGCTGGTTGATTCTGTCCGCTTCTTCATCAATGATTTTGAGCAGGGCACCTCGATCCTCTTCGTTTACAGAGCCCATCAACAAAGTTCCTGCGGCGCCTTTGATCGAAGTGAGCGGTGTTCTTAATTCGTGCGTGATTGAATCAAGAATCAAATTGCGAAGTCGTTCACTTTCTTTATTAGCTTCGCTGCGGGCAATCTCTTCCAGTGCCTGGACACGATCCAGTGCGATCGCGGCGAGACCTCCGATCGCTAGCAAAGTTTCTTGTGAAAGCTTCAACCCGACCATTTCGAGCAAGCCCCGCGGACGTACACCGGCGCGAATGGGAACGTGAACCGTTCCATCGGATAGCACTTCCGGTCCGGACAAGCTTAATGCAAGTTGTCGAAAATGCAGGATCTCGATCCCCGAAATCTGCTGCTCTCCCGCCTGAAATACGCGATCTCCATCCAGCAAGTACAGCGTTGAGCCCTGCGCGTGTGCAGCGATGTTGATAAGCGACGGAAGAGCTTCCGTGATGTCAGCCAGCTTGTCCGTCCTTAGGAATTCACGGCTGAGTGAGAACAACACTTCCACTTCACGTTGACTTGCCTTTGCCTGGTCCGCTTCGTCTCGTGCTGCCTGCGAAAGGCGACTACCGATCACACTGGTTGAAAGAAATGTAAGCAGAGTGAGCCAGTTCTGCGGATCTGCGATGGTGAACGTACCCACTGGTGGAAGAAAGAAAAAGTTATAGCAGGCAGTTGCAACCACGGACGCGACGACTGCATACCGCAGCCTCAACTGGGCCGCCACAATCAACACATAGAGCACTAACGTGAGCGCCACGGTGGTCGGGTTCACATGCAGCCACAGGCCGTATATGAGTAGAATGGCCGCCAGAGCGCCAAACGTCGATAGCCAATATGTTATCGTCACCAAGCGTCGTGAGTTCATGCGGGGAATTGTACAGCGTGCCTGAAGCGGACGAACCCGGAAGAAAATCTCCTGAAGACTGGCTCCATTCCAGCGAGACAGAAAAAGACCGTGGCCGCTTCAAGGTCTTCCTCGGCTACGCACCCGGTGTTGGCAAAACGTTCAGCATGTTGAGCGAAGGTATCCGAAGGCGCAGTCGCGGCGAAGATGTTGTGATTGGCGTTGTGGAAACTCATGGCCGCGCTGGCATCGCGGAACTAGCAGACAAGCTCGAACAAATCCCCCGCCGCCTGATGGAATACAAGGGCACCTTGTTTGGAGAGATGGACGCCGACGCCATTCTCGCGAGGCTTCCCCAAGTGGTTCTCGTCGACGAATTGGCGCACACGAACATTGAGGGCAGCCGGTTCGCTAAACGATACGAAGATGTTCTCTTCCTGCTGGAAAACAAGATCGATGTCCTATCGACGGTAAATATCCAGCATGTAGAAAGTTTGACGCCTCGTGTGCAGGCCCTAACCGGCGTTATTGTTCGCGAACAAGTACCGGATTGGGTATTGGATCGCGCCGATGAAATTGTCATCAGCGACGTGACGCCAGAAGCGCTTGTTACACGTATGCGGCGAGGCGACATCTACCCTCAGGACCGCGTGGAGCGATCTCTTGCGAATTTCTTTCGCCGCGGAAATCTGATCGCCCTTCGAGAAATGGCATTGCAACGCGTTACGCGTGCAGTGGATCGAACGCTGGACGAGTACGTCAAACGAAAGAAGCTTGGATCGCATTGGTTAGTGGCGGAAAAGGTTGCTGTCTGCATCAGTGCAGGGCCGCAAGCGCGCGATCTCATTGCTCGCGGAGCGCGATTGGCCGATGCCCTTGACGCAGAGTTTTATGTGCTTCATGTCATCGATGACGGAGATGCGGAAGAAGAACGGCAACGCATGCTCGAAAGCAGCCTATCTTTCGCACGCCATCTCGGAGCACAAATCGTCAGTCTTCCAGCCGGTGATACAGCGAAAGTTACCGGGGCTTACATTCGGGACCAGCGGGTCACGCAAGTCATCGTTGGCCGTTCGGCAACACATGGACTGCGGTCTTATCTCTACTACTACGCATTGCAGAAATTTATGGCAGAAGCACCTAACGTTGATCTCCACATCGTCACGCGAGAGACACAATGAAACGAATCCTCGTAGTGGATGACGAACGGCAAATCATTCTGATCCTTCGGACCTCGCTCCAAAGCAGCGGATACCTCGTTGAAACGGCAAGCAATGGTTTGGAGGCCTTTGAGAAATTTGAGGCGCACACGCCGGATCTGATCATTACTGATCTTTCCATGCCAGAGATGGGTGGACTGGAACTGACGCAGGCTATTCGGCGCGTGGCTGAGACTCCCATCCTGGTTCTGAGTGTCCGCGACAGCGACGCCATGAAGGTAAAAGCGCTGGATGAGGGCGCGGATGACTATCTAACCAAACCCTTCAGCATGAACGAACTGCTTGCTCGCGTTCGAGCATTGCTCAGGCGTAACGCTCCTCCCTCGCCTACAGAAAATGCTTTGCACGAGGGCGATTTTGAAGTAGATCTTGCAGCGCATCGAGTCACACTTAAGGGGACTGAGCTTCATCTCACACCCAAAGAGTTTGAACTGCTGGTCGTCCTTCTTCGAAATGCGGGCCGCGTGATGACCCATAAAGTTCTTCTTCGCCATATCTGGGGTCCTGCCGGAGAGTCGCAACCGGAATACATTCGCGTCTTGATTGGCCAGCTCAGAAAGAAGTTGGACCGCGGAACGGGAGTGCGCTATATCCAAAGTGAACCTTGGATTGGCTATCGCTTGATAGCCGAAGGTTCCACTACGTCCGACTAGTCATCACGCGGTTTTACAACTTCTTTACGGCTTCCCTACGGACTTTCTACGCTTCTGTCGCCTTCAATAGGCAAAGAGGAAGCTATGAAGTTCGGCACGAAAGAACTGAATTGTCCGACGCTGCTCACGTCATCGCCTTTTGAGTACGGCCGAGGATCGTTCGCGCACAGCATAGGCAGTCAAGCCAGACACGTATACCCCCTCGTCCAAACAAGTCCCTCTTCAATTACGCGATTGTTTTCGGGGGAGTCGCCGCCGCGGAATCGCCGCGCCCGGTGCATTGCTATTTCCCGGTGGTACCCCAGCTCGCTGCTCATATCGACAGTGACCGCCGGGAATCAGCGGATATATGGGCAGTGCGCGAAGTAAGGAACTTGGTAAGGAGAGATTGATGCTGGATCTTATTGCAATCGTTTCACTCACATTTGTCTTCAGTCTCGCTGTGGCCTATGTCCACGGCTGTAACCGTCTCAAAGGAACACGCTCATGATTCTCAATGTGGTTCTGCTTACCCTGTCAGCCCTGCTGATGGTCTACCTGGTCTACGCGCTACTTCGCCCGGAGAAGTTCTAGTCATGACTCTGAACGGCTGGTTACAAATCGCACTCTTCATCGCCGCCGTATTGCTTCTGGCAAAACCAGTTGGCAGCTATATAACGGCGGTCTTTGAACGTCGTAAGACTTTTCTCGATCCCATCCTCGCGCCATGCGAGCGCATTCTGTACCGGGTTTCAGGGATCAATCCTGAAGAAGAGATGCACTGGACAAAGTATGGCCTGGCCATGCTCGTCTTCAGCGCCGCAACCCTGCTGCTTACCTACGTCATCCAAAGAGCCCAAGGCATTCTGCCGTGGAATCCGCAACATCTACACGGTGTGGAATCCTCGCTCGCCTGGAACACCGCGATCTCGTTCACAACCAATACCAACTGGCAGTCCTACACGCCAGAAACGACCATGAGCTACCTCACGCAGATGCTCGCGCTGGCCACGCATAACTTCTGGTCAGCAGCGGCTGGTCTCGCGCTTGCCATGGCATTTGTCCGCGGTATCGCTCGCAAGGAAAGCAAGACCATTGGCAACTTCTGGTTTGACCTTACGCGCGGTACATTGTGGATCCTGCTTCCTATCTCCGTTGTTCTTTCATTGCTTCTTATCTCTCAGGGCGTTGTCCAAAATCTGAAGCCGTATGACACTGTGAAGCTTGTTGAAACACAAACGGTGACCGGCAGCGATGGCAAAACGTCTACGGTTACGACGCAGAGCATTGCGCAGGGACCGGTTGCTTCACAGGAAGCGATCAAGATGCTCGGCACCAACGGTGGTGGTTTCTTCAACGCGAATAGCGCCCATCCGTTTGAAAATCCAACGGCCATCTCAAACTTCTTGGAGATGCTGGCGATCTTTTTATTGCCGGCCGGGCTGTGCATCACGCTGGGCCAAATGGTGAAAGCACCCAAGCATGGCTGGGCAATACTCGGTGCCATGACAGTACTGTGGTTTGCTGGAACCTTCACCACGTATTGGGCAGAGTCACACGGCAACCCGCTCATTCACAACGTCGACGCCAAGGTTTCTCAACTGCAACCTGGCGGCAACATGGAGGGCAAGGAAGTACGTTTCGGCATCACAAACACGGCTCTCTTCGCAGCTGTAACGACGGATGCAAGTTGCGGTGCTGTGAACGGCATGCATGACAGTTTTACTCCACTCGGTGGTTTGGTTCCAATGACAAACATCCTGCTGGGTGAAGTTGTCTTCGGTGGTGTAGGTGCGGGCCTCTATGGCATGTTAGTGTTCGTCGTTCTTGCTGTCTTCATCGCGGGACTAATGGTTGGTAGAACGCCCGAGTACCTCGGAAAGAAGATCGAAGCGTTCGATGTGCAGATGGCCATGCTGTATCTGCTGATCTTCCCATTGATCATCCTCGGATTTGCCGCTGTCTCAGTCCTAATGCCGAACATGGGTTTGAGCAGTCTGGCAAATCATGGTCCGCACGGTCTTAGCGAGATCCTTTATGCCTACGCATCCGCAACGGGCAACAACGGATCAGCTTTTGCGGGTCTGAGCGCCAATACCCACTGGTACAACTACACGCTAGGTATCGCGATGTTCTTCGGTCGCTTCATGATGATCATTCCCATGTTGGCTATTGCTGGAAACCTCGCGAATAAGAAGATCGTCCCTGCATCTTCAGGAACGTTCCCGGTAACCACACCGTTGTTCACCATTCTTCTTATCGGCGTGATCCTGATCGTGGGCGCTCTCACCTTCTTCCCTGTCCTCTCGCTTGGCCCCATCCTGGAACATCTGTTGATGCGCGCCGGCCAACTCTTCTAGCTGAGAAAGAGATACGAGTATGTCTAGTCAAGCAAAACGTCGCTCCTTATTCGACCCGCACATTATGCGTCGTGCGGCATGGGATGCGATTGCAAAGCTTCATCCGCGTGTGATGATGAAAAACCCCGTCATGTTCGTCGTGGAAATTGGCAGCGTCCTCACAGCTGTCCTGCTCATCGTCAGCATGTCCACGCATACCGGCCACTTCCGTTTTAACCTCCAGATCACACTCTGGCTGTGGTTCACCGTATTGTTCGCCAACTTTGCTGAAGCGATGGCCGAAGGCCGCGGCAAGGCGCAGGCGGACGCGTTGCGTCAGGCTAAGTCGGAAACAACAGCACATCGACTTTCAAAGTCAGGTGCGCTCGAAGAAGTTCCCAGTTCTCATCTGCGTTCAGGCGACGTCGTTCGAGTTACAGCAGGACAAATGATTCCGGGCGATGGCGAAGTCACAGAGGGCGCGGCCTCCGTAGACGAATCGGCGATCACGGGTGAATCGGCACCTGTAATTCGAGAGGCAGGCGGCGATCGCTCAGCGGTAACAGGCGGGACACGTGTCCTTTCAGACATACTCACCATTCGCATCACATCCAACCCAGGTGAGACATTTCTTGATCGCATGATTGCGCTCGTGGAAGGTGCAGAACGCCAGAAGACACCCAACGAAATTGCATTGAACATTCTTCTTGCGGGGCTCACCATCACCTTCCTGCTTGCGGTCGTTACTTTGCAACCGTTCGCCATCTATTCCAGTGCGCCGCAAACAGCCTTCGTGCTGATCTCACTTCTGGTCTGCCTTATCCCTACCACCATCGGCGGCCTGCTTTCGGCCATTGGTATTGCCGGTATGGATCGCTTGGTGCAGCACAATGTTCTGGCAACATCCGGCCGCGCGGTGGAAGCAGCGGGCGACGTGAACACATTGCTACTGGACAAGACCGGCACCATCACCATCGGCAATCGACAGGCATCTGAGTTTGTACCTGCGCCGGGTGTCACAGCGGAACAGCTTGCAGATGCGTCACAGCTCTCCTCCTTATCCGATGAAACTCCGGAAGGGCGTTCTATCGTGGTGCTCGCGAAAGAACAGTACAACCTTCGCGGGCGGGAGTTGGGCGAGCTACACGCGGAGTTTGTTCCTTTCTCCGCGACAACACGCATGAGCGGCATCGAAGTGGACGGCCGTTCCATTCGTAAAGGCGCCGTCGATGCGATTTCGCGCTACCTAGCCGATCACAACTCCGCAATGCCGGAAGCCGTTCGTACTTCCGTCGAAGAGATTGCGCGAAAGGGTGGAACTCCGCTTGTCGTAGCTGAGAATGGTCGCGCCCTTGGTGTCATCCATCTGAAAGATATCGTCAAGGGTGGCATGAAGGAACGCTTTGATCACCTGCGTGCCATGGGCATTCGCACCATCATGATCACGGGCGACAATCCCTTGACCGCGGCAGCGATTGCGCGGGAGGCGGGCGTCGACGACTTCCTTGCCGAAGCAAAACCAAAAGACAAGATGGACCTGATCAAGCGCGAACAATCGGAAGGCAAGCTCGTCGCAATGACGGGTGATGGTACAAACGACGCGCCTGCGCTTGCCCAGGCAGACGTAGGTGTCGCTATGAACAGTGGCACACAAGCTGCGAAAGAAGCTGGCAACATGGTTGATCTGGACTCCAACCCGACCAAACTTATCGAGATTGTCGGCATTGGAAAGCAGTTGCTCATGACGCGCGGCGCACTCACGACATTCTCCATCTCGAATGATGTCGCAAAATACTTCGCAATTATCCCAGCGATGTTCGCCGGCGTATTCCCTGTATTAAACGCGCTCAACGTAATGCATCTGCATAACGCAGAGTCGGCTGTTCTATCCGCGGTGATCTTCAATGCGCTGGTTATTGTCGGCCTGATTCCGTTGGCCCTGCGCGGTGTGAAGTATCGTCCGATGTCGGCTGCCGCTTTACTTCAGCGCAATCTCATCGTCTACGGGCTGGGTGGAATTATCGTTCCATTCATCGGAATCAAGCTTCTGGACATGGTCATCGTTGCACTTCACCTGGCGTAGTTGCCAGAGACTGGAAGACCTCATGAAACTCGTTCGTATCGCATGTATCTATACGGTAGTTACGGCATTTCTTCTCGGCATTGCCTATCCCCTTGCCATCACTGCTATCGCTCAACTTGCCATGAGAGGCAAGGCAAATGGGCAGATGATTACGAGGAATGGCGAGACTATCGGCTCGGCAATCATCGGGCAACCCTTCACAGGCGATAGCTACTTTCATAGCCGTCCTTCTGCCGCAGGTACAGGCTACGATGCTACGTCGTCCTCTGGATCGAACTATGGCCCCACCAACAAATCGTTGATGGATCGCGTCGCAGCCAGCGTAAAGACTGAGTCCGCAGGCCAAGCGGTCCCAGTAGATTTGGTTACGGCTTCGGGATCAGGTTTGGATCCGGATATCACTCCAGCAGCCGCGTATTATCAAGCCCCGCGCGTTGCACAGCAGCGCCACGTCTCGCAAGACACCATCAACGCACTGATCGCACGGCAGATTCAACCGCGACAGCTAGGCATCTTGGGCGAACCACGAGTCAATGTCCTGGCATTGAATCTGGCTCTTTCGCAGATGACGGCAACTGGGGCCCAGTAATCGCACCAAACGTTGTGGGCCGCTGTTCCCAGCGGCCCACAATAAAGATCAGAAGTAAGTCGGTATAGCTTCCAGCACGTTATAGCTCTCATCCACCATGGCGACATAGCGCCACTTGTCGAAAGTCAAACATGGGTGCGATATCTCGAACCCAAGCATGTCGCCAACTTTAATATCAGCATCCTGCGGTACTTGAAGATACGCGTGCTGATCCATCAGCTTCACCGTCTCCCATGCAGAAGAAGCTCGCGCTGGTTCCCGGTGTACACCTGGACGAAAATGCCAGACCGCTACCGGAAGCCCCGAATCAAACGCGACATCGCGCTTCCCCATGCCAACAATGGCAAGCCCCGGCTCCGGCACAGACTGCACATAAGCCCATACCTCGAGAGCGGACTGCAACGTCGAACCGCGGTCCGTATCCACTGCTCGGGCGATGCTGTTTCGTTGCCCGATCTCCTGCTGTGCGACACGGTAAATACCTGCGTCCGAAGTCAGGTAGCAACCTGGCCGCAGAACAACATCGACCTCGTCACGGACGGCGGCGAAGACATCCGCAACCACGTCATACCAAGCGGAACCCGCACCACTCAGGATCACCCGCTCGTCCTGCGCAAAGGCTCCCTGCTTCTGCAACTGCTTCACTGTATCAACGGCGCGACCAAGATATTCCCGGATGCCAGCTTCGTCCTTCAACACTCCTTCGTAGACCTCAACACCGCAAAGCAGAAGGCTCCCGCTCCATTGTGCAATGGCGTCCACGACGGCTTGTGTCTGCTCATCCGTTCGCGTCCCCGTTCGACCACCGTTGACACCTAACTCCACCAACACACGAAGCTTCTGTCCTCGCCCCTGAAAAAACGAGCCGAGTTGGCAGACCAGATCTGGCGAGTCAACCAACGTGTAAAAGGTCGTCCCACCGGCAATAATGTCACTCACCAGTTCGAAATTCGCACGGCCGATCAGTTCATTCGCCATCAGAATGCGTCGCACGCCATGGGCATGAGCGACCGCGCACTGCTGCGCCGTCGCCAAAGTAATGCCCCATGCGCCCTCATCCATCTGGCGGCCGAACAGCTTGGCAGCCATGGTCGTTTTGCCATGTGGAGCCAGAAAAACACCGTATTTCTGCACAAATTCGGTCATCCAGCGGAGATTGTGTTCCACCCGCGGCTTCACCAGGACCGCGACAGGCAGGCTCAGATCCTCGCGCAGAACATTCCATCCACGCGCACCTACTGCCTCAATCTCTTCCACGGTTCCCAAACCGCCAAGTCCCTTGGGGAAAATCTGTTCGCTGGCCAAGCTGCCTCCACATTTGCGATGCTTTATCTGTGACTAACTTTGAGCATATCGCCGACGACCAAATCCAGACCAGCGGAGGCCACCATGCCGGAATGTGACTTGCTGATTCGCGGAGCACTGCTGATCGATGGCAGCGGCGACGCCCCTCGTGAAAGCATCGTTGCTGTACACGCGGGACGTATCGTACGGGTCGACGCAAACAGCACATGGCGTGCGGAAAATACAGTCGACGCAAAAGGACTCGTGTTGTCACCCGGCTTCATTGACCCACACACCCACGACGACACCAGCGTCATCGAAACGCCCGCCATGCTGCCCAAGCTGACACAAGGTGTCACTACCGTTGTCGTCGGCAACTGCGGCATCAGCGCATCACCCGTACTACCGACCAATCCTCTTCCCGATCCCATGGAACTACTCGGGAAGCCGGCGATGATGCAGTATCGCGGATTTGCAGACTACCTTCACGCAGTGAACGCGGCTAAACCATCCGTAAATGTCATGGCATTGGTGGGCCACACAACACTGCGCGCAAATCACCTCGACCGCCTGGACCGAGCCGCTACATCCAACGAAGTCAACGCGATGCGATCACAACTGCAAGACGCTCTTGAACACGGAGCGCTTGGACTAAGCACAGGCCTCGCTTACCTCTCGGCATATTCCGCGACACTGGAAGAAGTGCTTGGCGTAGCGGAACCATTGGGCGACGCAGGCGCCATGTACGCAACGCATATGCGCAGCGAGACCGCCGCAATTCTGGATGCGATGGAAGAAAGCTTCGCCGTGGGACGCTCGTCGCAACCGGTGCCCGTATTGATCTCACATCTGAAGTGCGCAGGTCCTGACAACTGGGGTCGCACCACCGATGTTCTTGCACTGCTGGATAAGGCACGCATAAAGCAAACGGTACATTGCGACTGCTATCCCTACACCGCCAGCAGCAGCATGCTTGATCTCCGCCAGGTAGACGAGCGCATCGAGATTCGTATCACTTGGAGTGAGCCACATCCCGAGGTTTCCGGTAGAGCGCTTGCAGAAATTGCAGCGCAGTGGAACAAAACTCAGCTGGAAGCTGCAAAGGCATTGATGCCTGCAGGGGCTATTTATCACAACATGTCGCCGGAGGATGTGAAGCGTGTTCTACGGCATCCCGCAGTGATGGTAGGAAGCGATGGCCTTCCGCATGATCCGCGTCCGCATCCACGCTTGTGGGGAACGTTCCCGCGAGTTCTTGGATACTACAGTCGCGAGGAGCAACTCTTCGATCTTCCCACCGCTGTCCATAAGATGACAGGGCTGTCAGCACAAACGCTCGGATTGCGCGATCGTGGATTGATTCGCGAAGGCTTCGCCGCTGACCTGGTTCTCTTCGATCCGGCAACTGTGCGCGATGCGGCAACGTGGACAGATTCTACTCAACCCAGCATCGGCATTCACCACGTGTGGGTGAACGGAATAGCTTCCATCACAAACGGTACAGTCACAACACAACGCGGCGGCAAGTTCCTGCCGCGGCAATCACATGCAGCATGAACCATTTGCAACAGGAGAAGGTATGAGCATCAAGCGTTACGGAGTAGAAGGCGGCAAAGGACAGGGCGGTTCACACATGCCCTTCGCACGAGCCGTTGAAGCAAATGGATGGTTATTCGTCAGCGGCCAGGTTCCCATGGTGAATGGCGAAGTCATCGTGGGCAATGTCGTTGCGCAGTCACATCAGGCAATCAAGAACATGATGGCGATTGTAGAGGAAGCCGGCTACGGCCCAGAGCACATCGTACGCTGTGGCGTGTGGCTTGATGATGCGCGCGACTTCGCTGCGTTCAATGGCGTCTTCCGTCAGTACTTCGGTGAAAATCCCCCGGCGCGTGCATGTGTGGAAACGAAGATGGTGGTGGATTGCAAAGTTGAAATTGACTGCGTTGCTTACAAGTATCCCGCCAAGTAAAGGATGATGACCGACACCCACTCGATTTTTTTGCTTAGCACTGCAGCGATCTCAGTCGTTGTGTTGATCCTGCTCATCGTGTGGGTGCGGTTAAATCCGTTTCTTACGCTTATCCTGTGCTCTATTGGGCTGGCCATAGCCTCAGGTATGGCACTACCCAAAGTTGTCACTTCTTTTGAGACTGGCCTCGGCAACACGCTTGGCCATGTCGCCATTGTGGTGGCACTTGGCACCATGCTTGGAAAGATGCTGGCAGAGTCTGGTGCAGCCGAACGTATCGCTCAAAGCCTTGTGGATGCGTTCGGACCGCGGCATGTTCCGTGGGCCATGTTGTGCGCTGGCATCATCGTTGGCATCCCCGTATTCTTTGAGGTCGCACTGGTTCTGCTGATGCCGCTCGCTTATAACGTGGCAAAAAAGACGAACCGTTCTCTTGTCACCACCTTGCTTCCCATGGCCGCAGGAGTCGCGATGGTGCATGGACTTCTGCCACCTCATCCTGCGGCTTTGATGGCAGCAACCGCATTCCAAGCAGATCTCGGCAAGACCATCGGGTGGGCACTGCTCGTAGGCATCCCAGCCGCAATTCTTGCGGGTCCCATCTGGTCCGGCTTCATCTCAAAACACATCGGAGCACCACAACACACGGCATTGAGCGATGCATTTGTACACACCGACCAGAAGCGTCAGCTTCCATCGTTTCTGACCAGTGTCTCGATGATTCTTCTGCCCGTACTGCTGATGCTGGTGGGTAGCTGGGCAGATAAATTTACCGCAGTTGGAAGCCGCGCAAATCTAATCCTGCACTTTCTCGGCAATGCGGACGTAGCCCTTCTGGTTGCAACGCTCTTGAGTATGTACCAGCTTGGCCTGCGCCGCGGCTTCACACGCGATCAGGTACTTCGCTTTACGAACGAATGTCTCGCTCCCACTGCCACAGTGACATTGCTGGTTGGCGCGGGTGGCGGCTTTGGGCGTGTTCTCATCGACAGTGGTGTCAGCACAGTGCTGCTTGGTTATGCATTGAAAACACATGTTCCTTTGCTTCTTTTGGCATGGCTGCTGGCAACCTTTATCCGCCTCGCAACGGGATCCACGACAGTCGCCATGGCCACTGCCAGCAGCATCGTCGCCCCCATGGCACTTGCCATGACCGGTGTCCGACCTGAGTTTCTCGCGATTGCTACTGGCGCTGGTGCCACGGGCTTCTCTCACGTGAACGATGGTGGTTTTTGGTTGGTGAAGGAATACAGCGGCATGTCAGTCGCTGACACGTTGAAGTCATGGACAGTGGTGGAAACCATACTGTCCCTGGTCGCTTTCGGCTTAGCCTGCTTGCTGCAACTAATTCTGGCCTAATAACTCGACCCAAAAGAATGGTGGCGGCAAGATAATTCTCTTGCCGCCACCGTTGTTTTTCCCCAACTAGTTAAAAAAGAAGTTTCGCGGCAAACTGCAACTGCCGTGGTGTATTGCTTTGAACACTGATCTGGCCAAACTGTGCGTTGGACAGATTCGTGACAGGAGAGCCAAACACTACCTGGTTAAGAGCGTTAAAAGCTTCGCCTCGAATCTGCAGCTTTAGCTCGTTCTTCAAAGTGAAATTCTTAAAGAGCGAGAAGTCCACATTTTCGTACGAAGGTGCGCGCAGATTGCTGATAGTGCGTGAGGCGTTACCAAACGTAAATGCCGCGGGTTGAGAAAAGGCCGCTGGATTAATGTAAGCGCCATTAGCCTTGTGATTCGCGGTCCCAAGACGCTGCGAGATGGGACCGTGCGTGCGTGGATCCTGCCCTGTGAGATTCGGTCGCAGTACGTTGCCGCCGGCCTGCGACGTGTCCTGCGTCGTGATTGCGAGCGGGAATCCGCTTTGCTGGGTGTAAATACCATTCGCCTGCCATCCACCGAGAAGCGCATCCACAAAGGGATTCCAATTGCCACCGAAATGCTTACCTCGGCCGAAAGGAAGCTCGTATACACCGCTGATGGTCAGCTTGTGCGAGACATCGTTGGCCGATACAGAACGGTCACCCGCGGGGTTGTAGATGTCCTGTATGCCACCGGCCTGATTGCCAACATTCGAGATGTTCGAGTAGTTATCAAACAGCTTCGAACCGGTAAATGCCAGCAACAACGTGAGTCCATGCGCCGCACGTTTGGTCACTTTCAACTGGAACGAATCGTACTGGCTAAAGCCCCCTGTTGGATATGACGCCTGCACCTGCACATACTGCGGGAATGGTGCCAGGAGATAACGCCGCGCAATGGTCTGCGATGAAAGCGTTCCGGTGGTGATCGTTCCATAGAAAGGATTCGCAACGGACTGTTGCAACGCCGTACCATACTGCTGCACGACTGAGATGGGAAGCTGATTCAGCAGGAAGTCGTTCTCACCCGCACGGTTCAGGTGAACACCGTGACTTCCCACGTAAGCTGCTTCCACCAACACAGACCACGGCAACTGGCGCTGTACATCCAGGTCGTAGCTTTGGGTATAGCCCACCCTGTTGTCGCCTGCCAGTGGCGTTTCAAATGTTTGCCCAATCGCCGTAGACAGTCCCTGCGAACTGCCAGCGGGCTTGGCGATTCCGTTCGGAAACGGATTGCTCAGCGTCGCACCAGAGAGCGTTATATTGCCCGGAACTGCGTCAAACGTCGTTGAAGCGCTGAAGCCCACGTTGCCAATCGTTGCTGCAGCTGCACGCATCGACGGATTGAAGTAAATACCATAGGCGCCGCGAATGGCGGTCTTCGAATCCACCTGATAGGCAAAGCCGAAGCGGGGCGACCAATCTTTCCAACGAGGATCATACTGACGGCGGCTTGTGCCGTTCACACCCATAAACCTTAGGCCGCCTTTGGCCCCCGAATACACAGATGCCAGAGGCGACGTTGCACTGGGATCGAAGACTTCCATGCGGTCATGACGTTCGGTGCGCGGAATCTCCACGTCCCAACGTAGGCCCAGATTCAGGGTGAGCTTCGAATTCGCCTTCCAGTCATCCTGTATGTAGCCCGCATAATAAAAGCTCTGCGTCGCGCCGTCCTTGCTGTTGATGGTCATGGTGCCGGTGCCAAGCCCCAGCAGGAAGCTGGCAAAACCATCGCCGCCCACCGCGTTGTTCGGGTTCTGCTGTGTGTGCGTTTTGGGAAACGAGAAACCACCGACAGAGTTACCGGATTCCGTATCATTAGCCCGCATAAGACGACCTTCACCACCGAACTTCAGGACATGGTTGCCCTTGACTTTGGTAATGTTCACGCCCAGAAGATGTGCTTCGTAACCCGCGTGCCGTGTGGTTCCCTGCCCAGCGCTTCCCAAGCCTTGATAGTTAGCCGGAGCAATGCCAGGGAATTGGAGATGGTCAGCGTTGGCTGAGATGTAACTTGGCATACCGAGATTTGCCGTAGGATCAAATCCATCACTGACCGAACGGAAATCCAATGCTACGCGTGAGTAGCCATAACGCGCTTCGAAGACCAGCGTGGGTGATTGGGTGCGCGTGTAATCTACCGCGACAGAGTTGGAGTTCTGCGGTTGCTGTCCTGCGTTGTTCTGCGCAACAGCAATCGACGGATCTTCAAATAGCGTTGCAGGCTGCGAAAGTCGACGACCGGAATAACGCGCGAACATCCTGTTGCGATCGTTAAACACTTGGTCGACCTTCGCATCATAGGTGTTGATGTTGACCTGGTTAACGCCGGTCGCGAAGTAGTTGTTGGCGCCATAGGCAGCATTCGCAATATTAGGAAGCGGCCAGTACTTCACAATGTTCTGCGCCACCGGATCAAGGCGAGTCTTCGGAATCATGTTGCCCGCAAAGGCTGTGCGCGTATAAGCGCTACCTGCAGCCACTGTCGTCGTCGGGTCATAGATCGCAGGAATGCCGGTGGCTGAAAAATCACCAGCGCGTTGAGCGGCCGTTGGTACCACCATGTTCGTGGATGTACCCGTTCCCTGCTTCAGACCTTCGTACGAGAACAGGAAGAAGGTCTTGTCACGTCCGTTGTACAGATGCGGGATCACTACAGGAGCCTGGATGCTTCCACCAAACTGATTTCGAGTGAACTGCGGAAGTGCGCGGTTATTCAGCTTGCTGAACCAGTCGTTGGCGTCCATCGCGGAGTTGCGCACGAAGTCATACAAGCTGCCGTGGGGCTTGTTCGTGCCCGATTTTAGGATCAAGTTGATGATGCCGCTACCGCTGCGACCAAACTCGGCGCTGTAGCCATTCGTGAGAACTTTGAATTCGTCCACAGCGTCCACGGATGGGAACACGGCAAAGCCGTTGATCGGATTCGCCAACGGAGGCGAAGCTGGAATACCGTCCACCAGAATATCGGCGCTACCGGGTCGCCCACCATTGATGGAGATGTTGGAAGAGTTGTAAGCCGTTCCCACGCTGCCAACCGATCCTGGCAACAGAAACACCAGCGCATAAGGGTTGCGCTGGTTAAGCGGCAGGTTCACGATGCTGCGGTTCTCCACAAGTCCGGAGATCGCGCCGGTGGATGTCTCAATCTGCGGAACATCGGCCTGCACCTCAACCGTCTCAGAAGCCGAACCAATCTGGAGCGGTACCTCAATGTCAGCAATCTGGCTCACAGCTAGCGTGATGCCGTTGCGTTGGTCCGTCTTGAAACCGTTGGCGGTAACGGACAAGGTATAAGGACCACCCGGTTCGAGCGAGGCAAAGACGAAGCGGCCATTGTCATCCGTGTGCGCTTGCGTCACCACGTTGGTGGCAGTGTTGACCACCTTCACCTGCGCATTGGCAATGGGTGCACCAGAAGAATCCTGAACGGTTCCGCGCAAAGAAGCTGTAACTACCTGCGCTGCAGAAGGCAACGCTGTCACTGCGGCAAGACCAATCGGCAAAACCAGGGAGAAAGAAAGAACCGAATTAGAAAGCGCCCTGCCCACGGTGCGCCTGGAAAAAGCAGGAGTTCGGCGATACATAGTGTCTGACCTCGAAAAGGGTGATTGCTAAGGGGGATCGAACGAATTTCGCGCCGATCCTCGTTGGATTTCAAAAGCCCAACGAATCTAACGAGCCATAGCAGTAACCGAAAAGGTCAAACCTGCTATGACACGGTGCGTGTCACCGTGCGCCGCCTGCGTTTTCTTGGGATTTTCAGGAAAGAGAGGGTGTTCTTGTGTCTAGCGACAACAGTGTGAGAAGCTGCGATGCACGGGATGGAGGAGGGAAAACATCGCTGTCTGTGAGTAAAGAGATCATACCCGAAACCAACCCCCTGCAAATGCAGGCGATGCAGGATGGCAACACATCAGATCCTCGCGCCGAAGAATTGGATCGCATCGTCCACAGTGAAACGTTTTCCAAATCTCCCCGATTGGCAGCGTTGCTCAAGCACATCTGCGAACGTACATGGGCTGGACATGTCGATGAACTAAGCGAACAGCAGATTGGCATCCACTTCTTTCATCGCCCGCCTGGGTTCAATGCAGGCGAAGATGCGATTGTTCGCGGCAGCGCTCGACATCTTCGGAAACGCTTGGACCTGTATTACGGAACCGAAGGCAAGCTTAATCCCGCGCGAATTCTTGTTCCCAAAGGTGGTTATGTCGCTCGGTTTGAAGACGTCGCATCTTCTTCCGAACCGAGCGTCTCCGAGCGGGACACAGCAGAGCCGCATCCGATTCAAATCCTTCAGAAGGCAAGCAAACGAGTCTGGCTGTGGACAGCGATCCCTCTTCTAGCGATCGCCATTGTCGGATTTTTTCTATGGCAGCATAACCGGCGAGCACAGGCAGAACGCGACTACGGGTCATTGCTGCTATGGAAAACACTCTTTCAGGGAAATCGTCGTACGGTGATTGTTGCCGGCGATGCCGCCCTCAATCTCTACACCGCGTACACGCATCAACCGGTTCCCCTGCTCGTATATATGGAGCAGCGCTATCAGAACGATCCCGCCATCCAGGCAATTTCGCCAGAAGGGCCGGGACTGTTATCCCGAGTGAATGCGGCTACCATGGCCGATCTGAAACTCACTTCGGAGCTGGTGCGCATTCCCTATCGACTGAACCTCCCCACCTCTGATAAGGATGTGGAGGTTCGCTATGCACGCGATGTGAACCAGGGCGATCTGCAAGGCGCCAACCTTATCCTGCTCGGCACTTCCACCTTCAACCCTTGGTCTTCTATTTACGACTCGAACCTTGATTTCCATCTCGACCGTGGATACGAGCATTACACCTTTCAAGTGGTGAATCGGGCTCCCAGAAAAGGCGAGGTCGCTATCATCACCAAAACAGATACCCAGGCACTGACCACAGTAGCTTTGACGGAAACACCGAGTGGCAATGAACATGTCCTTCTCCTCGGCGGTTCCACCATGGGCAGTGTGTATGCCGCGGAACACTTTCTCTTCACGCAACGCATGTGGCAACCCATCCTTAGTGCTGCCACCATCAACGGAAAGCTCCACGGCTTCGAAGTCGTGTTGAGAAGTGATTTCGTGAAGGATGAAGTCAGCAATACGACCGTCGTCGCTTACCATATTCATTAGTTTTCACCCGTGTCATGCGGAACGATACGGTGACAGCACCGTGCTAAACGCTCATTACAAAAGGCTTATGATTTTTCATTTCTTTCGATGTCCATTGCACTGACTTAGAGCCATATGCGATAACCGCTATCGCTGAGAACACACATTCAATTTCGCTGTGAATCATCCGGCGAAAATACTTGGCTTGGAAAGGCATGACATGGATTCGATTGGCAAGCAGTTCGATAGGCGACAGTTTGTACAGGGAGGCGCGGCGGCCCTGGGCGCAGCAGTAACACCAAACCTCGCACGGGCACTCCCCACAGCAGAAGAAGCACCTGCGAAAGATGGCAAGAAGCCAAACCTGATCTTCCTATACACCGAAGGACAGCGTTGGGACTGCCTCAGCAGCGCGGGCCATCCCCTGCTGAAAACCCCCAACATGGATCGCATTGCTCACGAAGGCGTGAAGTTTGAGAATGCCTTCTGCACGAACGCACTGTGCGCTCCAGCCCGTGCCTCAGCCATGACCGGCATGTGGTCGCGTTCCACCGGTGCCCTGGACAATAAAACGGTCAACACGCCGTTACCATCCGACATTCCCGTCTTCACTGACTACCTGCTCGAAGCCGGATATGAAACCTGTGTCGTTGGCAAGGTGCACATGCGCAACGGCATGAAGGAAAAGCACTGGGATTACTATCTGGGCGTAAATGCTCCGGCCACGAACTACTACAAGCCGAAGATGGCCGAAGGCAAGAATGGCAAGATCGGCCCAGTCCAAGTGTGGAACGAGGGATACTGCGACGACTTTGTCACGGACCGTGTTCTCGACTGGTTGAAGCAGCCTCGCGAGAAGCCATTCGCTCTGCTCCTCTGGTATATGACGCCTCATGCGCCATACTTCCGTGCGCGTCGCCATCTCGACCTGTACAACGGCGTGAAGATTCCCAAGCCAGCATCGTTTGATGACGATCTCAAGGGATATCCCGGCAAGCCTACTCCGTTCAAGACTGCGGACAACAAGATCGGTACAACGGACACTGGCGACGCAGTCCGTTCTATCGAAGAGCTATGCAAGGACTACTACTCCGGCCTTGTCGCCATCGATGAGAACGTGGGGCGCATCTTCAAGCATCTGGACGACACTAAGGTGATGGACGACACGGCCGTCATTCACAGCTCGGATCACGGCTATCTTCTGGGTGAGTGGCGTCTGTTCGACAAGCGCCTGATGCATGAACCATCCATCCGCGTTCCCATGGCCATCCGCTATCCCAACCGCGTGAAAGCAGGTGCGGTAAAGAAGGAGATGGTGTTGGACGTCGACATCGCTCCCACCGTCATGGATCTTGTTGGTCTTCCTATCCCCAAGCAGTTCCAGGGACGCTCCATGTTGGACGTTGTAGACAACAAGGGTCCCGCATGGCGCAAGGAATGGCTTTATGACTATTACGAGTTCCCTGGCGCCGAAAATGTAGCACCACACCGCGGCGTGCGTACGGACACACACAAATTCATACAGTGGTACACGCAGTCGCCACAGGAATTTGAACTCTACGATCTCAAGAACGATCCCAACGAGGCACATAACCTCTACGGCGATCCGAAATACGCAACGATACAGAAAGACCTTGAAGCACGACTCGCAAAGCTTCTTACGGAAATCCCGGGAAGAAAAGTTTAGTCGCAAGAGACAAAGAAGAGCCGCCGGATCATTGCGATCCGGCGGCTCTTCTCTTTTCGCACTACTCGCCTTCGTGAATTACCTGGATCCCAACAGATGCCGACTGCTGCGTCGGCTTTTCTGCCAGCAGCTTCTCGATGGTGGCAGTGAACTCTGCTTTCAGCTCATCATTGAACTTACCGCTCGCAGGCGATGCGAAACCTGAATGCACTGACTTCACGTGACCATCACGCCCAATGAACAACGTCGCAGGCCATGTGTTTAGGTTAACCGCCTGCGGCACCTTCTCCCACATCTCTGCGGGCGCTCCTGCGATGAGGTAGGTGTAGTCCACACCATACTGCTTCACGAAGGCCTTCTCGCGCTCCAAGCCGCCTTGCTGCTCTGGCTCCTCGAAATCCAGAGCAACAATCGCTAGTCCCTTGTCCCGGTACTTCTTATCCAACTGAACAAGATACTGGGCTTCATCGTGGCAGTTCGGGCACCACGTGCCGGTAACAACCGCGACAACTACCTTGCCCTTAAAACGCGGATCATCTTCGGATATCAGCTTTCCGTTCACATCAGGGAAGTTAAACGCGAATTTCTCGTTTTGATCGCGGACGGTTGTATGTGTGCTGTAATTCTCCGGCTGCGGAAGGCCCTTTGCACGTGCCACATCTTCGCGGTAAGCCACGAGCTGCGGAGTATAGCGGCTATCGACAGGCGCCTCTTCGCCATAGGCCTTTGCGCTCGCCGTAGTGGACGCTTTCTGTGCAGTCTGCTTCGAACCTGGATTCTGTTCGACGGCAAGTGTACCGTCTGCCTGCGGAATCACTTCAATAACTCCCGGACGGGAACCGTCGAAATGACTCAAGCGCCACTTACCATCGCGATACGTGCCGGTATACGCGCCTGTATCTCCATCCACTCGGAGGATCGTCGCCGCAACCTCTGCACCTCTCTGCTCCACGATGAAGTGAAATGCCTTTTCGCCCTTAGACGAAGGAGTCTCCAGCGGAAGAATGTAAGCTCCAGCAACCTGTGGCACGTTCGAGACATTTACCTTCTCGTCCACATGACGCGTGGCCTTAAACTGATACGCCGCGGTCGACGCACGATTCTGCGTGGAGACATCACCTGCAAGCTGATCGCCGTTCAACTTGGCATGGATCGCAGTGAGATAGTGATCAATGTTGAGCGTCAGTTCATTGTTCGCAAAGGATCCGCCGGTCGTGCTGTCGAACGGCTGGAATCCGTTATAGAACGTTCCCTTCACATTGTTCCCGCTGCCGGAAATGTCCAGCCGGAATGGAACAGTCTCTCCATTCGGTCGGACAAGCGCCGCATCCCATCGACCATCAATTGACTTTGTTGCGTTCTGTGCCAACGCTGCGGTTGTGCCCAATCCTGCCAAGGCAATCGCAACACCTGTGTATTTCAGCATCGTCTTCATAGTGACCTCGCGAGTGGTTGATACAACGTGGTGTGTCTTAGCCATGGATATGGCTCGAGCCAACCGGCTGAGCCGCAATTCGCAGGCGCCTGGATTGCGCGTAGCTCCGCCATTCCTCCGGCAGCCCACGCTTTGTAGCCAGCAGAATTTCCAATGCCGCGCGCTTTGCTTCAGGGCTTATGCCCACAAAGTCCTGGCTCTGGTCTTCGCCGGTCAACACTTGAAACAGCCGGTGATACACATACCCCTTCGCCGGCTCTGGAATGTTGTCAAACGACTCCGTGTAAACGAGGTAGCTGCACGGATAGCGGAAGGTATGCACCTTCAGATCAAAATCTCGAAGTGAACGTCCCTTCGCATCCCGCGGTCCATGCGCCACAAAATCGCGCGCGAAGTCAGACTTCGCATCAGCTTCAAAGCCAAAGCCCGAAAGCGATGCTTCGTTTGCGAATACGAGATAACGCACCAACTGCTCTGCTGGACGCTCATATTGCTGTCGAGCACTCTCTGGCAGAGAAGCCGCATCCACAGGTTTACCGTCATTCGCTTTTGCAGCCTGAAACGCTGCAATGCGCGCACGGTAGTTCGTAAGCGTAATTAGGTTATGCGCTTGCGTTTGATGCGCCAAAACCAGGTGAGCAACAACGTCGCTGTCAGGAGTGAGATAGCTCTTCTTGTCGAACTTCGCCGCAATGGGTGCCAGCTTTTCATCACCGGCATTGTCGCCATCAGGCACTACAGAGTTGCCAATCGACAAATCTGGCGCTACGCTGAACTTCCCTGTCACATACCATCCGCCCCAGCGATTCTTGATTTGGCTTTCCTGATCCGTGATGAAGGATCTTGTGCTGGTGGCCTGCGTTCCTGTCGACGTTGGATAGATCGAGCGCAGCAACACACCCGGCACACCGCGTGTTCCAGCAGCAATGTGGCATTGAGTGCAGTCAAGTTCAGCACGCTCAAACTTCGGCTTCTCTACCTTCTGCTCATCCAACAGGTAAAAGATCGCCCCCTGCATCGGATCAAACGAAACAACTTCAATTGCCTTTCCTTCATGAACCTGGCCGATGTAAACGTCGTCGTTGAAGTACAGCGCTCGCGGATGCTCTGGTGAGATCTTCTTGTATTGGAAACTCGTCTTGGAAAACACGAGCGTCTGCGAATCGACCGGGATGCTCAACTCTTTCAAGACAGAGCGAAGATAGCCGTGTTCGGACTCATAGCTTAACTTCGCTTCGCCATTATCCAGACGCTGCTGCAGCTTCGCGACTGGATCGCTAAGCTTGTCAGAACGATAGTTAATCGGCGCGTCACTGAAAGGAACATATCCCTGATTCTTCACGGCGATCTGTGCCTTCGACAGCAACAGTGCCCCACATGCAATCGCAAGAGGAATGAGGATGCTGCGTTGCACGCGCCCACCAGCTAATCGTTTGTTACCCATGTCCCCGTTCCTGCCTTTCATCCCGCAGACTCTGATCCAGCAAAAGAAAATCCACCCTTAGCTGACGCCGGGGTGGACTTCAAAACTGCAGGTGCAACAAATTGCAGCCAGCAGAAAACCCGCTCCAGCATGAGCTGACGAGCGGGCGGCGGCGTTGTTCGTGCGCAGCACTTATGGTGCGCGCATACACTTCACCCTCTCGTCATTCGTGTTGTGGATAAAACAACAACCTTTGTTCATATCGATCTCTGTATTGCCAATGAAAACGGATTTCAAGAAGCGTTGACCTTTGCCACTAAATGAATCGTTCGCGGTGGCATGCATGTTGTATCGCTGCACATCTGAAACCGAACGGCCAACGGAATCTCGCCCGATCCTTGCGTCGTGGATTTCACCGGAATGTTCAAAAGGAACGTTCCGGTGAAGTACTCCGTATCGAGATTGAAGCTCGCGTCATGATGTTGAATCGGACTGGTTCCTGTGATCGCTCCATCCAGCGAGAAGGGCGCGCCCTGATCCACGCGAATCACTAGTGGTAGCGGACCACCAGACGACTGCTTCGCCGAATACACATGCCATCCGTTCTCTACCTCAGCATGCAACGCGACAACATACTCTCCCGCATGCGTTGCGGGTTTCGCTGAAGCGCTCCACTGCACACTCCCTGGCCTTTGCGCAGTGGCTCCAACCGCTGTGATTAAAAGTAGTGCCAGTGCTGAAAATACTTTTTTCATCTCATTTACTTCCCTTCAAACTGCGGCGGATGCATTTGTCCCAGATGGCAGTTCCCGCAGGTAATAGGCGGCGAATACTGTCGATCTCCCAGTGTCCCCAGATACTTTTCATTAATGTCCTGAGTCATTCGCATCATCGCTCTTGCCGTCTCTTTCCTCGGGTTCTCGTCTGATGCATAGTTGATCTGTTTGGAGTCAGGATCCTGGTCATGGCAGAAGCTGCAATCAACACCAAGGTCTTTCTGCATCTGAGCCATGCGTGTGTAGACATCCGGAAGCGATAAGGCCATAGGCAACACCTTCAAGTTTGTTGGCTTAGGTAGCACCGATGTTTGGGCGGACGGCCCACTTTCTGCATGAACATAGGTGACCGTCCCCTTCGCCACAAACAAAATACTCAGCACACATGCAATAAACCACGGCCCCATGCGCAATCGCATCATTGCGCTTTCACAACCTGACCACGAATCTCACCACCGGGGTTCGCTGAAGTATGCAGATTGAAGTACCACTTACCATCCAGAAGATCCTTCGCCTGATCTGCCGTAACGCTGGCAGTGCCATCAACGGGGCTATCAAACGGTGCCTTCACGGGAATCTGCGGCTTCGCGTTCGTACCTGGTGCTGCCGGACCATGGAAATGTGCAGCAACTACCGGCCCCGTCAGTCCCTGGTACTCCACGTGATACTTCAGCGTATTCGTGTCGGTATCCAACGTTGCGGTTAGCGTGCCTGCCCCAGAGACCTGCTTCGCAGGAACTTCCTCGCCACCAGTAAGATTTGCCTTCAGCTTGATAGATTCGGCACGCAGTGAGAGTGAAGCAAAACCAATCGCGACCGTTGCCGCCACCACCTGAAACTTCTTCATTCTGCTCTCCTAATTGTTTGTTTCGTTTACTAACCGTACGACCCCGCGAATTTCCCCTTCCGGGTGTTTTTCGGTTGTCACATTGAAGTACCAGCGGCCCGCCAACAACTCCTGCTCTTCCTCTTGATCAAGCCACGCAGTGCCCGTGACCAATCTTGCATCAGGTCTCGGAGCCGCCACGGTAGCCAGACCGATCCTGTCTATTGAGGCGGCAGAGAAGAACTTCGCATTGGTAGCCGGGCCAGAAAGATTGAGAAACCGAGCATTAAATCGCAGCACGTGAGTTTCCCGATCGTATGTGCCTGCCACATCTCCGCTGGCTGGTTCGCTGTTGCCTGGCAAAGCAACTGCACCATCCAGGTCTGCCTTAAATGCATACACTCGCGGAAGCGCCGTCGTAGCAGAGCGGAACTCCTTCTTCCTTCCACTTGCCGATATCGGATTCGCAGCCAGAACACACGCCAGCACTGCGGTAAATATGAGAAATCGCTGAGTCGATGACATGAAATCACCTGCGTACTGGAATGCCAAAGCGATGAATCGCTTGAAGACCTGCCGCCGCTCTAAACGCGGAACAGGTGGCATTCATTTGTAATGAGTGGAAGCGAACTCGTAGGCGCACGGCGCTCTACCTATAGGCAAGAACCTATCGGGAGCAACAACAAAGCTGCGAGAGAGTACGCATGTGAGTCAAACTAACACATGCACATCTGATGTCAAGCCCACAATTTGCCGCAAGAGCATTGGAGAGGCAAGCTTGGCCATTATTCAGGTTTCGATTCGGATCGTAACTGAAAGAAAAGACGAGCTCAACGAAACGATGATGTAAGAACCAAAACTTCTTTCAATAAACACCTGCTTGACTCACAGCGAGCAGGTAGTTATTTTTTCCTTATGCACATTGCTTCCAGACTGTGTTGTTGTTGCCGCTAACGCAGGCACCACACAGTCGTCTGTGCAGCCCGAACAGAACGGGCGCGTCTCACGACCAAACTCTCTGATCCATACCTACAAACCGATTTAATACGGAGCCTTCGTCATGAAGCTTTCTGGACGCGTACTCGCATCCTCTTTGGCTGCTGTGTCTCTTCTGCAGTTCGCGCCTGCGCTACTTGCACAAACCTCATCCGCAAAACTGACAACAGGCGTATGGCAGGGTGTGGCAAAAGTACGCGACACCGAAATTCCCATCACCATACGCATTTCGCGCAATGGGTCCAAGCTGGAAGCGGCTTTTCTTAATGGCCCTGCTGCAAGCCCGGATGTATCTCCGGCAAGTTCTGTCACACTCGATGGCAAGCATCTCGTGGCGTCGTTTGATTACTTTGCGCGCACGCTGGACGCCACTATCGACGGTGACTCGTTGACAGGAACCTACGGTGCAACCCATCCGGGTAAGCGTCCTGCGCCTCCTTCGACATTTATTGCAAAGCGTGTCGGAAAGCTGTCTGATCCCATCTCATCTCCCAATGCTCCCAACATCTCCGGTTCATGGGAGATTGCCACGAAGAGCAATAAGGGCGAAGGCGCATGGGAATTGCGTGTTGATCCGACAACTAGCAAATCGCCAGTGATTAAGGCGGCGATTCAGCGCATTGACGGCGACACCGGCGGCCTGTGGGGCACATGGAATGGAACTAGCTATACCTTGGGACATTTCACCGCAGCAGGCGGCGCGGCTTATTCCGTAACGCCTCAGGGGGATGGAACACTCGTGGTGAAAAGTCTTCTTGGTGGCGTGCATGGTTCATCGCCAGAATTCGTCGCCCATCGACCTGATGAAGCACGAAAGCTGAACTTGCCTTCTCCTACCGACACGACACAACAGACATCGATTAAAGATCCCAACGCTCCTCTAGCTTTCAGCTTCCCTGATATGAACGGCAAGGTGCTTTCCAACACGGATTCGCAGTTTCGCGGCAAAGTTGTCATCGTAGCAATTGGTGGTTCATGGTGCCCTAACTGCCACGATGAAGCAGGTCTGCTCGTGAGTCTCTACAAGCGCTTTCACTCCAAGGGTCTTGAGATCGTGAACCTCGACTTTGAGCAGGGCGATCCGGAGACTGATACGTCTCGCCTGAAGGCGTTCATCCAACACTACGGCATCACTTATCCTGTGCTGCTTGCTGGTACAACGGATCAGCTCAATGAAAAGATCCCGCAGGGTGTCAATCTCAACTGCTGGCCCACTTCGTTCTTTGTTGGCCGCGATGGGCTGGTAAAGGAAACACATGCAGGCTTCGCAGGCCCCGGTAATACCGCTGGTCACATCGCGTTGGAACACGAAGTCACAACACTGGTCGAGAAGCTCCTTGCACAACCTGCGCCCAGCCAAAGCGCACAGCTGAACTAAGACGAAACAAAACGCAAAAGACGGCGGTCAGGTGTCCTGATCGCCGTCTTACTATGTGCACAAGATCCACAGACGTTTAGTTGCCGTAATACCAAGCATTGAATTCTTACGCAAGAAACTCAGTATCCACGGGGATCTGAAGTGCATTCGCAAGCGAATTGGTATGAGCTGCCATGCTCACCACTCCAAGGAACTCCGCGTACTGTTCCTCAGTAAGCCCCTTAGCACGCGCCGCGGCCGTATGTGAATGCGTGCAGTATGTGCAACTATTCATCGTGGAGACTGCGATATAGATCAGTTCCTTTGTAAGCGGATCAAGCGCCCCGGGCTCGATCATCACCTTCTTCACACGCGCCCATGTCTGTTCCAAGAGGTCAGGCTGGTTGGCCAGCGCGCGCCAAAAGTTATTCACAAAATCTGACTTACGCGTTGCGCGAATGTCGTCGAATACAACTTTGCATCTCGCATCCGCTGACACATCATCGTCTGTCCATAGTCTTACCGTAGCCATCTTCCGCCGCCTCCATGCCGCTTATGCAGAATGCCACGTCTTCATCACTTCTTGCGATTGATCTTAGCTACGCAAAGCCTCGAGCAGAGCTTACGGCTTGAACTCTCCCGTTGTTGTGCCCTGCTTGATCCAGTTCTCATCCATCAAGACGGTTTTTATCCCGAGACGCCGATAGGTATAGCTGGCCATGATCTTTCCGTTCGCAAGCTGCAACACTGCGGGGTAGCTATACTCCATCCTTTGTCCCTTGGGTAGCGGAGCGTGGTAATCCCGCGTCTCCATGTCGCGGACATATTTCCACGTAACGCCACCATCACTGGAGAGTGCAATCGACACTGGAACGCGTTCACCAGACTGGGTGACGTGCCCGGGTTTATGTCCAGAGGTGTTGTTGAACACCATAACGATGTTCCCATCACGAAGTCCCGCAGCCTGGATGGAAGCATTGTTATTAGGTAGCGGCGTCGGTTCAGGAGCAGTCCAGTTGCAGCCATCAGTGGATGTCGAACGGTGAATAAAGTCCGCAAAACGACTGCGATAGAACGCCACATAACGCCCCGGCGCACGCTTCACAATACTCATCTGCACCATGCCCTCAGCTTTGGGAACGCTGCACTCCTTCCATGTCTGTCCCCCATCCGCACTCAATTTCACGACGGGATAGTTCGTCTCCGCGCCCTTCGTAATACCGGCGCTTGTTGAGTAATAGATAGGAAGCAGAAGTTCGTTGTGCTCACCATGAACAAACGGTTGACGCGTGAAGGCACCAGCCTCTGCAAAAAGTACAGTCGGTGTGCTCCAGGTCTTTCCACCATCTTTAGAAATGGATTTCAGCACCTGCGCGTCCGCCTGCCCTTTGCCCGCAGTCTGGGCTGTGTGCAGAATCCAGATCTCTCCGCTCGAAGTCTGATAGGCAACAGGATTCTGATAGGACTTGGCCGGATCGTGATCCACGCGAACAGGCTTGCCCCAGGTCATCGACCCCTTCGGCAAAAT
The DNA here is from genome assembly GCF_000800015.1 of Terriglobus sp. TAA 43. Lineage (NCBI taxonomy): Bacteria > Pseudomonadati > Acidobacteriota > Terriglobia > Terriglobales > Acidobacteriaceae > Terriglobus > Terriglobus sp. TAA 43. The sequence goes on along the minus strand of NZ_JUGR01000005.1, from coordinate 60,620 downwards.
CGAGGCAACAATGGCTACATCCGATTGCCCTTCGGCGGTGCCAGAAAACCATACACAAAGAAGGTCGCCATTCTTCAGTTGCAGCAAGTTCGAAGCGTGCGACGAGGGAAAAAGTTCCGGAAGGAAAGCCGATTGGGCGCCCGAGAGATTTGCATCAGAGGACAGCTTAGCCGAAAGACCATCAGGGGATTCAATCACCGCCGCAGGTGTTGCGGTCGTCTGGCTGGTTCCTGCCACACTCAACGAAGCCAACAACATGCCCGTAGCAATCCGATGCATCCACATTTCCCTACTCCCCGATTCATCATTCTTCAGACCGAAACATCGTATCCATCCGATCTCGCAGGCGGAATAGCATGGCTCATTAACCTGTAATCTCCGCTCTTGAGAATGGAATAGTAGATGGGATCGCCTACAGCATGAAAGCATCGATGTGCTGCGTCCTTTGCGTTGTCATTGGGCACATTCGATCAAATTTCTGAGGGATCTTTTCGTGTTGAAAGCAAGTGTCGTTTGTCTCGTAGCCCTCACCGCCGGCAGTCTCTTTTCGCAATCGCTTCAGACTGCATACCGGCCAGCGCCTGCGTTGGCCACAGTTCCCGGCAAGGTCGTGATCATCTCTCATCGTGGAGAACATCTTCACCACCCCGAAAACACACTTGCTGCATTTCGTGCCGCTGCTGATGCCGGTGCAGACTACTTTGAACTGGATGTACGTACCACCTCCGACGGCAAGCTGATACTCATGCACGACAGGACGATCGACAGAACAACGAACGGCACAGGTGAAGTAAAGAATCACACCTTTGACGAAATTCGGTCACTGGATGCAGGCGCCAAGTTTTCGCCTGCATTTTCTGGTACGAGAGTGCCCACGTTCGATGAGGCCCTCGATGTTGCTCGCAATAGAATCAATGTCTACGTCGACACGAAAGACGCCGATCCGCAACAGCTTGTAGACACGATCGTCCGGCACGATATGCAGGATCACGTTGTTGTCTACGGTAACCCATTCCTGTTGTACGAGGTGCATAAAATTATGCCCGCGTTGCGCCTGATGCCCGAGTCGCAAAATCCCGATGTCAGCCGTTTCCTTCTGCGCTCTATGCCTATTCCCGTCTTCGCATTCGATGCGTCCGACTTCAATAAATTGACGATTCAAGTCGCAAAAGAAGCACGCGCGCAGATATTCGTGGATCGCTTAGACGAAGCCGACACACCCGAGTCCTGGCAGAAAGCAATCGACGATGGAGCCAATGGTATCCAAACAAATCGCCCGGAAGCACTGGCCGCCTACCTTCGCCTACACGGTCTAGCAACGCACTAGCGCTTCCGAGCTACAGGGAGTTCTCTAAGACTCGTGGATCGATCTGCTCAGTGCGATAAGTTGGGATTCTTCTTTGCACTGATCAGGTTGGCCATGATGCGGAAGCTTCCTGGAACGCCTTCCGGCATCTGACGGAAGAACGCATAAGCAAGATACACATAGTAGCCTTTGCCATACTGAGCATAGATCAGGCCGCCTTGTTGCGGGTCCTGCCCTTGATCATGCACTTCAGTCAACGCGACGTACTTCGGATCAAACGCTCCGGGGAAACCGTGGCCACGTTCCTCTACCCAGTTGTCGAAGTCAGCAGGAACGATGTGGTTCGGCCATGTAAACAAAGGATCATTCGGTTTCAGAATGCTTACCTTTGCATCTTCTTCCACAACCTTCTCTGCCTCACGTGTCACCGGAATCACATAGGGAGCAAAGTCTCGCTCGTACTCCGGCGACTGATACTCACTTACAACCACGCCGCCATTCTTCGCGTAATCAAGCAGGCGCTGGTTGTAAGTCCGAAGCTCAGGACGCGCAGCGTATGTGCGAATGCCCAGGATGATACAGTCGTATCCACTGAGATCAGCCTTGGCGATGTCGTCGCTGGAAAGCTGCGTCACGTTAATGCCGATATCCTTCAGCGACTGCGGAACCTCCTCACCCGTTCCCATGATGTACGCCACCTTCAGGTTCGGAGCCACTGTCACATCGACACCTGTCGTGCGAAACTTCGCATCTCGATACTGCGGATAGGGCGTGATACCGGGGTAGCCGATGGTTTGGAATCCGCTTGCATACTCCTTACCGGCATACTTCGCCACCGCGGAGATCTCGTACGTCTTCGCTTCCACATTCTTCGGCGTGATCACAAAGTGGAGATTGGTATCTTCTCCATCACGCTTCGTCGCAAAGGTTTGCGTCGCAGGGGATGCTGTCCATCCGCTTGGCAGTTTCAACTCCAACGTACCCTGCGCAGGCCCCTTCACATCGGAATGTACCGTCACGTCCAGCGATACGCTGCCAGCCTTCAAAGGCATAACACCTGCAGGCGGGGTAACCCGTACGCTGATGGCAGGAGCCACCAGCAGAGGTTCCATCACCACACCCAGGCCGTTGTAACGATGCGCCGTCTGCACCACGCTGCGAAGCTCGCCCTTCACGCCGTTGTACGTATAGGTAGCAACCGCCGTCAGCGGATAAGACATCACGGGCAACGTGACGTACTGCGGCGATGTCAGGTTGTAGTAGCTCTGCTCAAGATTCGGCCGCTCAAAGTACGGCGCTGTGTTTGGAGCAGCCGCCGGTACTGTTGCGGCGATATAAGCATCCTGCGCAGTTCCTGCTGCCACTGAGGCAGCGATCCCCTTTTGCTCTGTTAATTTCCAGTCGCCGCCGGTATTTGGTGACAACGCTACGGAGTCAACCTGCAACGACTGTGTCCCCTGTGCTGCAACATGTACACCCACAAGTACAGACTGTCCTGGAATTGCCGTCGGGCTACCGGACGCTGTAGAGAAGACGTTATCTCCTCCACCCATGGGGCCAGACCGCCCCTGGCCCTGACCTGGAAGTGATGTCTGCACACTCGCCAGCAATGACGCGCCAAGCGCCTGCCCCAAGGCAAAGTTGAACTGCCCTTCCTTCACCTGCAGCTCATGCAATGCGTTGTAACGAGCTTCATCTGGAAGCTTTGAGGCCTTCAACTCAGCAATAAGACCTCGCGTCAAAGAGAGGCCTTTTGCCAACGCCGGCGCACTTACCGACGGATCATTCGCGTTGTACTTCTGTGTTGCCTCATCAACGGTGGCGGTAATCGCCTCTAGCTTAGCGCGAACTTCAGCCTGCGCCTGCGTCGGGAGATATCCAGCAATTCCCGCCAGCGATGTATCGATGCCATCGAAGAAAGACTCTTCATGCGTGGGCAGCGTTGATGTCACACGCGATGCGTAAAGATGATACGGGCTGTCAAATTTCCCCGGCGCTGGAATAGCCACACCGCCCGTTTGCGACTTCTGCTCGTTCAGGCCCTCTCGCGCCACCTGCAGATAGTTCCGGCCATACAACGCGTTGTATTCGCTCTCTGGGACAGTCAGCGTTACTGACGGAACACCCTGAATCGGTTCTCCGGTCACATAGTTCTTAAACGCAACAGGTTCCCACTTGTTGGTTGCATAGTCGAAGATGCCCTTTGGAGTCACCTGCGCAAATGGCACACGCGCATAGACCTTCAAAGGCTTCCATGGCAGTAGGCCTTCTTTGATCTGATCAGGAAACATCTTCGGATCTGCAGCTGCATTGAACACTTCCTGTGCCATCACGCCGGCTGTTTGATGATGCCCGTGTCCGTCAGAGACGTATCCCGCAAAGACGCTGGTCACCACCATTGGACGAACCGTTCTAACGACGCGAACCACATCTTCCAGAACGCGATCGTGGTTCCACTGCTTCAAGGCCTCCTCAAGCGTCTTTGAGAAGCCAAAGTCCGCAACACGCGTATAGAACAAGTGCGAACCGTAGTAGCGGTTTGCCGCCTGATGCTCCATGGTGCGCAGAATGCCGAGCTGGTCCCAGAAGTCACCGGTCATCACGTTCTGACCGCCTTCACCGCGATTCAGGGCAAGCAATGATACGTCCGCACCTACGCCGCGGCTCTCGTACGCCAACATGCCTCCGTCCTCATCGTCCGGATGCGCGTTGATCTGGATAAGGCTTGCTCGGGTGTGCAACTCGCGCAGCGACTCCGCGAGTCCCGGTGCACCTCGTTCAATCGGCAACGTCTGAGCGTAGGACGCGTCCACAGCAATCTTCATCGGCTCAGGCACAGGTGTTTGCGCGGCCGCCTGTACCGCTACGACGGATAGCGGTACACAATAGACGAACATCTGTACGGACCTCTTCCAGCTCTCACTGCTCACCAATCGCTTCATCGAACGCGCTTGCCCCCAGATCTATCCCACGCCCCACCGGGACGGAATCACTTCGTTGACAACCTTTCTAAATGACAATTAAAAAGTTTTCACCAACTTTTTAAATATTCCTTATAATCCTTCTCAATCCGTGAAACGCCGTCTGGTCCCAACTCGTCGTCGCTCTTCGACTCGCACCACAGCCTCTCTGCGTTCGAAGACAGAGGTAATGGCCGAGCCCGCGCGTCCGGCGCAATTGCGCAAGACAAATCAGCGGTTGCTGCTTCAACTGATTCGTAAGCATTCGCCCTGCTCTCGCGCTGAACTAGCGCGTATCTCCGGGTTGGCCGTCCCGACAGTCACACTGGTGGTGTCCGACCTGATTGAGCGCGGAGTTGTAGAGGACGGAGGAGAAGGCGTATCTTCCGGCGGTCGTCCACCGGCCATGCTCCGCTTCAATGCATCGCATGGTTATGTCGCTGCAGCAGACATCGGCGGGACGTACGTCCGGATGATGCTTGCTGATCTGAACGGCAATCCCGTTGCCGAATGGGAAGAAAAGCTTAATGAAAAAGGGAAAACGCCACGCGGTGTCATTGCCCACATTCGTCAGGGCCTTGATGCCATGATGGCTGGGCTTCCGGAAAAGCGTAGAATTCTCCACATCACAGCCGGCGCACCCGGTATGACAGATATTGATCGCGGCGTTGTGTTAGCCGCTCCAAACCTTTCGGGTTGGAATGACGTTCCCTTTAAGACTTTGCTGGAACGCGATTTAGACATTCCCGCCGGTGTTGATAACGATGTGAACCTTGCTTCCGTAGGCGAATTTGCAGAAGGCGTGGCGCGCGGCGTTGAAGACTTCATCTTCATTGCAATCGGAACGGGAGTTGGCGCTGGCATCTTTTTGCGAGGCTCACTCCACCGTGGCGCGAACTGGTCTGCGGGAGAAATCGGTTATCTACCGGTCGTAGGCATGGATCGCCAACGCGTTCGTATGCGCGATACAGGGCAACTCGAACGTGTCATCGGTGGCGAAGGCGTTGAACTGCAGTGGAAGAAGCTGCTGCGGCAGGCTGGCGTAAGCGATCGGGCACGCACGCAGATGCGCGCAACCCAGATCTTCGACCTGGCTCTTGAAGGCGACCCCACTGCCGAACAGGTTCTTGAGAATACGTCACGTGTATTGGCAGACGCTCTCAGCAGCATCTCGCTCCTGTTCAACCCAGAGCTGATTGTTCTGGGAGGAGGCGTGGGAGCACACCCGGCGCTCTGTAGCGCCACAGATCGATGTTTACGCGAAAATGATTTCGCTTTGCCAAGGTTGCGTTCTTCGTCTCTGGGCACAAAAGCTCAGTTGTTCGGGGCCATCGCGCAATCCCTTGCTGCTACGGAAACGAAGCTGCTGTTCTGACCGTTCCACGGTGTTCGCCAGAAGCCATTGGCGCTTTCTCACATTACTTGCAGTTGCAGCACGCGGTTCATTGTCTTGTCTCTTTCAAGGAGGAGTTTTATGTCCAGGCTGTCTAGGATTTGTGTCTCATCCGCAATTCTCTTTTCGACGGCTCCCGCTATGTGGAGCCAGTCGCAGTCCATTAACGGAACCATTCGCGGCAGGGTCTCTGACCCCACTGGCGCGGCGATCGCGGGAGCAACCGTCACTGTCACGAATCCTGCGGTTGGCGTATCCCGCACTGTAACCACCGGATCTGATGGCTATTACGTGCTCATCAATTTGCCGTTGGGTGCATACACGGTGAACATTACGTCCTCCGGTTTCTCGCCACTGAATGTTTCTTCTGTCAATCTGAACGCGGGTACCGAATCTGTGATCGACGGTGAACTTAAGGTCGGTTCTGCGGATACTGCAGTGACAGTGGAAGCATCCGAAGTGGCAATCGATCCCACGAACCTGAACGTGCAGCGTACGCTCTCCACGGCTGAAATCCAGAACGCGCCGCTCACTTCGCGCAACCCATACAACTTCATCGTCTTCCAGCCGGGCGTTTCGGGTCACCCGAATCCCGAGCTTGGTATTCCTCGTACTCTGAACACCAACGGCTTGATGGATCGCATCAACTACCAAATGGACGGCATGGTGAACACCGAGGCGGATCGTATCGGCCTGCGTCTCTTCCCGATCGGCAATGTCTTCGTGAAGGAAGTACAGACCATCTCGAACCCGGCTGCACCTGAGAATGGATGGACCACCGGTAACGTTTACAACGTGATCTCGAACTCGGGTAGCAACCAGTTCCACGGTAAGTATGAGTTCATCAAGCGCTGGGTAGATGCAACGGCATACCCGCTGTTGCAGAACAAGACAACGAGCCCGACGAAACCAAATCTGATTCTGGAAGACCATGCAGTCAACATTGGCGGCCCTGTAAAGAAGAACAAGCTCTTCTTCTTCGGTTCCTATGAGCATGTTCTTCGCGGAAGCCCAGCAGTCGTCACGATTACGCCAGCGAACGCCGCGTTGATTGGTCTTCCATCATCAGAACTGGCTACGGCGCCGGGTCTGCTCCATGGAACTTTCATGGACTTCCGTGTTGACTACAACATCAATTCCAAGAACTCCGTCTTCCTTCGCTATAACTACTTCAAGAACAGCTTCCCGTTCAATACTCAGGTCGGCGGCATCAATGCCACCAGCGCGGGTGTGGACTATTCGGATCGCGCCCACGTGGCCGGTGTTCAGTGGATTTCAACCATCAGCGATCACCTGCTGAACGAGCTACGTTTCTCCGTGCCGTACCGCACGAACACTCACTTTGCCGGGCCCAACACGGGGAAAGGGCCAGCCATCGTGATTACTGGCATTGCGGCTTTCAATGGCAGCAGCAACGCGGGTGATATCTACACCGACAAGCAGCCCTCAGGATCTGAAAACATCAGCTATATCCGTGGGTCGCATACATTCAAGGCAGGCTTCCTGCTGGCCCAGATTCAAAATCGTAAGCGTCTGGTTTCCTTCAACCGCTATACCTTCGCTTCCGTTGCAGCTTATCTGAGCGCGAAGAACGGTACGAACCTGTACTCCTATGACAATTTCGCGTCGCAGACCGATGTGAACGGTATTGGCTATGCTTCGCTGTTCTACGGTGGTTATGTGCAGGACACCTGGGCTCTATCTCCGCGTTTGACTGCGGTATATGGTCTGCGTTGGGACCGCTTCGCCTCTCCGAAGGCAAACCCAAATGCGCCGTATGCCGATTCGCGCAACTTCAACGTTCCAAACACGAATTTTGCACCGCGCCTCGGCCTTAGCTATCGTGCAACCAACACGACGACGGTAAAGCTCTCGACCGGCATCTTCTACGGACAGACACCGACCGATCTTTGGGCCAACGCGTTGAACCTTGATGGTTCAAACCGCACGTCATCGTACACTTACACGCCTACCACCGCTGGCGCTCCGGCCTATCCGACGATTCCATCCAGCCTAGGAACGGTTGCAACTCAGAACGTAACAACCGTGAGCCCAACCTTCAAGAACGAATACACCTGGAACGCGAACCTTCAGGTCGCTCAGCAGCTCACGAATAAGACGTCGCTCACGCTGGGCTACATCATGTCGAATGGCCGCAACCTGATGTGGATGCATAACATCAATGGGATTCCAACGGGCACGTTGGCAGATGGTCGTCCTACCTTCTCCAGTGCGGTCAATAGCTCTACACGTTATGACGCCCGCTACAACCAGGTAAATCGCGTGGACTCCGGCGCAAATTCGAGCTTCAATGCCATGTTCCTCAACTTTGTCATGGCTCCGATACGCGGTATGTCTCTGAACGCAAGTTACACGTGGTCGCACACCATTTCGGATGCACCGGACGTGAACTCATTTGAGCAGAACGCAAATGTCACGAACACCTTGAATCGTAAATTCGATCGCGGAAACTCCAACGTCAATCACCCGAATGCATTCAATCTGACGGGAGTTCTAGAGCCGCAGTTTAACTTCACTAACAAATTCGGCCGTGAACTTGCCAATCACAACATGCTGTCAGTCCTCGGAAACCTGATGTCAGGTGATCAGGCAACAATTCTTGCTGCCAGCCAGACGTTCTACAACGATGCCTCGCAGACTGTTGCCCGACCAGCCTTCGTTGGACGCAACACGCTTCGTAGTCCCGCTGTCTATCAGGTAGACGCTCGTTATACGCGTACCTTCCCGAAGATCTGGGAACGAATTGCCCCTTCGTTCCTGCTCGAGGCGAACAATATCTTCAATCACAACAACGTCACGAACATCTCGTACACACAGGCAGTAGCGGCGGCGACGGGCATCTCCACCAGCGCAGCGCCCACCATCAACCGCAGCACCGTACTGGAACAGCGCATCGTGCAATGGGGTGTCGCTGTACAGTTCTAATTCACACCATGAAGAGGAGCGGCAACCACCGCTCCTCTTTTATCCTCTTTCATCCAAGCAGCAACGGTGGAGTTACCCCGTGTCGAACGTCTCGTCCTCTTTCCCCGCGCACATCTATCGTGAACAAGTTCTTGCGCACATCTTCGCCGACGCGCAGCATCTTTTTTTGCCGTCTCTATTGGAGATCGATCGCGCGCACGCAGTCATGCTTTACCGCAGCGGCATCATCTCGCGCGACACGGCATCCGCATGCTTGCAGGGTATTGACGCACTGAATATAGAAGAGCTTCGGTCTTCCATCTACGATGGTTCAGTGGAAGATCTCTTCTTCCTCGTCGAAAAGAAGCTCGCCGACATCGCGGGTGAAGAACATGCCGGAAGACTCCACACCGCGCGTTCGCGAAACGATATCGACCTCACCATGTACCGCATGGTTCTTAGATCCAATCTGCTCAATATCCTCGATGCCTCTCTCACGTTACGTTCAGTGCTGTTGGCAATTGCGACGCAATACCGCGACGCGCTGATGCCGGCTTACACACATAACCAACCGGCGCAGCCAACAACACTAGGGCATTACATGATGGCGATGGTTGAGGTTCTGGAACGTGATGCGGAACGTCTGATCGCCTGCTTTTCCAGGGTGAATCGTAGCCCTCTTGGGGCCTGTGCGATCACGACCACTGGCTTTCCCATCCAGCGCGATCTCACCATGCGTCTACTTGGATTTAACGGTCTTGTAGTGAATAGCTACGGAGCCATCGCAGCAGTCGATTATGTAGCAGAGACGTGCAGCATGCTGGCGACTGCGATGCTTAGCCTTGGCCGATTCACACAGGACATGTTGCTATGGTCCACTGCTGAATTCAACTTCCTGCGCCTATCCAACGGGTACGTGCAGATCAGCAGCATCATGCCGCAAAAGCGCAACCCTGTCCCCCTGGAACACACGCGAATCCTTGCATCCCGGGCGCTTACTGAATCGCAGTCCGTGCTCGGCTCACTGCATAACACCCCCTTCGCCGACATGAATGATGGAGAAGACTCGCTGCAACCTCTCGTTGCCCTTGCCTTCTCTGACGCACAACGTGCGCTCACACTGATTGCTGGCGCACTCTCGGAAGCGACCTTCAACACAGAGCAGATGCGAGTGCGTGCGGGAACCAGCTTTCTACCCGTCACCGAGGTCGCCGACACTCTCGTGCGCCAGACAGGGATTTCATTCCACGCAGCCCACACAATCGTCTCCGCCGCCGTTAAGTCTGCGAGTTCGGATGATGTCTCAGCTTTTGTGGACGATCTCTTCTCGCGTACACAAGCATCGGGGCTCAGCATTACGAAGGACCTACTGCAACAGGCGATGGATCCGGAGTATTTCGTTGCGATCCGCAACATCGCTGGCGGCCCTGCTGTCTCTGCGATGCAACCACAGATCGATCGCGCATCTCGTCAGCTACTACTTGATCAGCAATGGATGACCGCGACGCGAGCCAGTCTTGGAGAGGCGAAGGTGCTTCTTCAGAGCGAGTGCGAGTCAATTATCCAAGCCCATTCATAGACCGGCAACTGTAGGATTATCGAAACGAAACCAGCTCGACCAAATTTCCTGCATCCTTCCACTCAGAGAGCCAGATGAACGCAGTCAATCCATCCGAGTCACACCTTCGCCGACAACTCGGATTTACGGGAGCGCTCTCTGCCAACATCATTGATATGGTCGGCGTGGGTCCGTTCATTACATTGCCGCTCATTGTGACGGCAATGGGGGGACCGCAGGCCATGTTGGGATGGTTGCTCGGAGCGCTGCTGTCACTAGCTGACGGCTGCACGTGGAGTGAACTCGGAACGGCATATCCCGAAGCAGGGGGCTCATACGCCTATCTGAAGGCCGCCTATCCGCCAAAACTTGGCAAGGCTTTCAGCTTTCTCTACGCCTGGCAGCTTATCTTCTCCGCCCCGCTTTCCATCGCCTCCGGTTGCATTGGCTTCGCACAATACGCCACGTGGTTTCTACCGGGCTTTACCCATACCGCGCAAACCGTTCTGGCGCTTACGGCATGTCTGGCGTGTACCGCGCTCCTCTTCCAACCTATCCGAAAGATTGGCGCGGTAACGCGCATTCTGGGCGGGGTGGTGATCGCGACCCTGCTTGGCGTCATTGCAATCGGCTTCACACACTTCTCACCATCATTGGCATTTAGCTTCCCACCCAACGCCTTTCACCTGAACGGTGCATTCTTTAGCGGCCTTGGTGCTGGACTGCTGGTTGCAGCATACGACTACTGGGGCTACTACAACGTATGTTTCCTGGGAGCTGAAGTCCGCGATCCAAGCCGCACCATTCCGCGCGCGGTGATCGGCGCAATCGTCATCGTCGGCACGTTGTATTTGCTCATGAACATTAGTGTGCTGGGCGTTCTTCCGTGGCAATCGCTCACACATAGCAGCAGCGGCGAACGGCAGTACACCATGGCCGTCTTCGTACAGACGGCGTTTGCTTCGCACGCATGGGCGCATGCAGCCGCGTCTACAGCGGTCATTCTCATTGCCATTGCATCATTAGCCTCTGTGTATGCGCTTTTACTAGGCTATTCACGCATCCCGTATGCAGCCGCACGCGACGGGAACTTCCCTGCTATCTTCGCGCGCCTGCATCGTCGTCACGGATTCCCCGTAGTCTCACTTTGCGTACTCTGCCTTGTCACTCTGGTCTGTTGCCTCTTCCGGTTGCAAGAGGTGATCGCGTCACTCGTGGTACTACGCATCGTCTTTCAGTTTTTGCTGCAGGGCATTGCCATTCTGCTTCCAAAACATAGGGCTGAACGCGCACGCGCTGGGCGATTCCGCATGCCGCTCTATCCGCTGCCCAGCCTCATTGCTACAGGCACATTCGTTTTCATTCTTTTGTCTCGCCCAAAGATTATTAGCGAGTTCCGTTTGGCGCTCTTCGTACTAGTCAGCGGCCTCATTATCTATGCCATGCGATCTCTTCATCAACGCAAAGAAAAGAGCATCTGAATCGCAGTTCGCGGATCGTTGAAATTCAGCGTTCGCGAGCGCGAATAGCGGATCGAGCCCAGGTTAAGATTCGATCTGCCAACTCTCGCTTCGAACTGCGCGGCATCACTTGTTCTTCATCGTGAGAGATGAGAATGCCTTCGTTCATGTCAGCTTCAAAGCCACTGCCTGCGCGAGAAACATCGTTCGCAACAATCAGATCAACGCCTTTTGCGCGAAGCTTGCGTCTTCCCTCTTCCAAAACATTCTCAGTCTCAGCCGCAAACCCAATGACGATTGTGCCCGCACGCCGCTGCTCTGCGACCTGACGAAGAATATCCCGAGTCGGTTCCAACTCCAGTGTCAATGAGCTTTTCTTTTTGAGTTTCTCCGACGCTGGGTGCATCAATCGATAATCCGAAACTGCAGCAGCCATGATGACCATGGACGCCTCAGGGAGACGCTCGAGCACAACGGTCTCCATCTCTCCTGCTGTAGTCACACGGATCGATTCACACTGCGCCGGTGCTGGCACAGCCAGCGATGCACCGACAAGAATCACCTTTGCACCACGCTCTAACGCGGCTTCAACAAGTGCCACTCCCATCTTCCCGCTGGAACGATTGCCAATGAATCGGACAGGATCGATGGGCTCACGTGTTCCTCCAGCAGTGATGAGGATCGTTTCGCCAACAAGATCCTGAGCGTGCTTCGCCGTGGCGAAGACGTGATCTGCAATCACACTTGGATCGGCGAGTCGCCCTGCACCCACCATTCCACATGCGAGTTCGCCACTCTCGGGAGAAACAACCCGGACGCCACGCTGTCGCAGTATCTCCAGATTTTCCTGCGTCGCCGGATGCTCCCACATATGAAGGTTCATCGCAGGTGCGACCACAATTGGAATGGTCGCGGCCAAAGCGGTTGCAGACAAGACGTCATCAGCAAATCCATGAGCCATCTTGGCGAGCATGTTAGCCGTAGCAGGAGCCACAACCAGTACGTCTGCGTCTTGCGTCACCTGAATGTGTTCGATGTCAAAACTCTGCTCACTGTCCGTTGAAACAGGCTGCCACAGCGACGTCATCACCTGGGAGCCGCTCAACGCCGCAAATGTTAACGGTGTGACGAACCGTTCAGCATTTGCTGTCATTACGACTTGAACTATCGCGCCGCGACGTTGAAACTCGCGGAGGAGTTCAGCGGCTTTGTAAGCTGCAATACCTCCGCACACTCCAAGAATGATCTTCATAAGCCTGCACCATCAATTCGCAACGTGCAGTTGTCAATCAATCGCGTTGAACCGATCCACGCCGCTACTGCGACGAGGGTCTCAGTAGGTAACTCAACCGCTTCCAGCGTCTCAAGCGTGAGTGGATCGACGAGTTCTGCATAGTCGACTTTCAATAGATCCGAATGTGCGAGTTCCCTTTGCAGAGCTTCACGTAGCACCTGAGTGCCACGCTCGCCTTGCAGCACCAGACTCTCCACTGTGCGGAGTGAGCGAGAGAGAGCATCCGCTTCGACTCGTTCCTTTTCGCTTAGGTAACGGTTCCGGGAACTCATGGCTAACCTGCTTGCTTCGCGAACCGTTGGACACACAACCAGACTCAAATCAAAATTCAGATCGAGAACCATTTTACGAAGCACCGCAACCTGCGCAGCATCCTTCTCTCCAAAGAAAGCAGCGTCCGGCTGAACAATGTTGAAGAGCTTCGCAACTACCGTGGCAACGCCACGGAAGTGTCCTGGTCGAGATGCCCCATCCAGCCGCGCGCCCGTCACAGGGACGTCCACAATAGTTTCTGTTCCTGCCGGATACATCTCCTCGGGAGAAGGTGCGAAGAGGAGATCAACTCCTTCTTCTTCCAACAACGCGCAGTCTTGTTGAAACGTGCGTGGATAGCGTGCCAAATCTTCTGTAGGTCCAAACTGAAGCGGATTGACGAAGATGCTGACAACAGTGCGATCGCAGCGCTGCCGTGAAGCACGCACTAATGAGAGATGTCCCTCGTGCAACGCTCCCATGGTCGGCACCAGGCCAATCGTTTGTTGCGCATTGCCGCGTTGATAAGCCTTACAGGCAGCACGCATTTCCAATGGCGATGAAATTATTTGCATGCTGCTACTTCCCGCTGATGCGCAGAACCGATGTACCGTTCTGGGGATGCCTCCGCCTTTGGCATGTGATAGCTCTCACGATCATCGGGAAATGTTCTTGCCACCACAGCATCACGAAAGTCGCGGATTCCTTGTTCCATCAGCGAACGTCCATCCCCAAAAGAGCGCACGAACTTCGGCTTCCGTGTGAACGACAGAGAGAACACGTCATGGAATACAAGGATTTGACCGTCACAATCAGGACCAGCGCCAATCCCAATCGTTGGGATAGAGATAGCGTCAGTGATTTGAGCCGCGAGTTCTCTGGGAATTCCCTCAAGCACCAACGCAATCGCACCTGCTTCTTCGAGAGCTTTGGCGTCATCGCGCAGACGTGTCGCCGCTGCATCAGAAAGCCCTTGCACACGATAGCCACCCATGCGATGGATTGACTGCGGAGTTAATCCGATATGTCCGACGACAGGAATCTCCGACTGCGTTAATGCCTTGACATGAGGGACGTAAGCAATCCCACCTTCCAGCTTGACTGCTTCGCTGCCACTCTCTTTGAAAAAGCGCAGTCCGTTTCGAACAGCGTCTTCAATTGACACTTGATAGCTGCCGTAAGGCATATCCACAACGAGCATGGCTCGCTGCGTTCCCCGCCGTGCAGCACGCGCATGATGCAACATGTCGTCCATGGTTACGCTAAGCGTATTGTCGTATCCGAGAACAGCCGTGCCCACGGAATCGCCCACTAGGATCATGTCGATTCCTGCTTCGTCTGCCAGACGAGCGGTCGGATAATCGTAAGCGGTAAGTGCTGTAAGGGGGGTGAAAGCGCGCTTGCTTTGTAGCAGCGTTTGCGGCGTGACCTTTGCCACAGCCGCGGGACGCAGAGCATCCCTGATCTCAGTTTGACTCATCATGACTCCAGTGCCACTCCGTCACATACGCGGATGCAGCCCGTAGAACAAGTATAGTCACTCACGCCAGGACAGCCAAAATCGCACCCGGGTAGAGTCTTTTGCGCACACGCCTTACACTGAAGTGAGGCAGGCGACCGCTCACCACGAGCGGCGACAAGCCGGAGGATTATGGAAGTAAGTGTGAAAATGATGAAGTCGAAGCTGCACCACGCAACGGTGACGCAGTCGGATCTTCACTACGAAGGCAGCATTGGCATCGATACGGATCTTCTGGATCAATCAGGCATCCTGGTAAATGAAGCTGTACATGTGTGGAACGTAAATACCGGCCAACGCTGGGAAACGTACGCCATTCCTCAACCTGCAGGCATGGGACAGATTCAGGTGAACGGCGCCGCGGCAAGACTTGCACAGGTGGGCGATGTCGTCATCATCGCTGCATTCTCATGGATGCCAGAAACTGTCGCGAAAACACATGCGCCGCTTGTTGTTCTCTTGAATGAGGACAACAAGCCAATTTCGGACAGATAACGGATCAACGTCGTCTGTTAAGATCTCACGTCAAAACATGGAGCCGGCAATCTGCTCCGCGATAGCTTGCACGACTGCCTCTGAGGTCACATCGCTTCCTTGCCAATGGATGCTTTCCTTCGTGGGACGAGTGAATCGCAACAGCATGAGCCGATTGCGGACGTACGCCACCACTCGGTCTTCGACTCCAACATTCCTTGCTGACGAGCAGGCGATCGATTGATTCCCCACTCCGGTCAGCGAATGAGACGTACCAGGGCAGGACGATCGGATAGCGGCTGCGTAGTCTTTCTTTGGATTGCTCATTGTCGTGACGTTGATCCGCAGAGCCGACCGTTGGTCAGGCGTTGAGAACTCACACATACCGTCTGGCCGTGGATCACTTGCCGGATAGGGTGTCTGTGGCGATCTTGACGAATGCGGCGAACCAGGCAACAACGTAACGTGCATGGCCACGTCTGCTCCCAGCGCACCGCTGGCTGTTGCCTGGTTCAACCACGGACACAATGATTGCGCGCCTGAAGAACGGATTAACGCGACGAACAGCATCAGCGTGAACCAACGGAGTGAAACACGCATCAATGTGAACTCCCCATAGGTGTTTCCGTCACGGCACTGCCGTCTGCAGAATGCGTGTGATGCAGGCCAGAATGGACATGCCATGGAATACTCTCGGTAGAAATCTCTGGATGCATTCTCAGAAAGTCCTGCGAGTACGTCGGTGCTCCTGGGTCAGTCTTCTTGAGAGCGAACAGTGCTCCTTGCAACTTCGCACTGTCTTTCATGCCGCTGCGACGATACAGCAACGACAAGTTATAGTGTGCAGCTACGTCGTCGGGATCGATGTTTTGCAGCGCCTGGAACTGCTCCATAGAGGACTTCTGATCGCCGGACTGATAGTACGAAACGCCCAGTTCTCTTCTCGCATCGATGGACCTTGGATACTGGGCGACTACCTGTCTCAGGTCAGCGATCTCTTGCGATGTATTCCCGTCACGCCGTTCCACAAGTGCAAGGTAGTAAAGCGCACGCGCATTGGCGGGACTCAGTTCCAACGCCTTCTCCAGTGCAGTGCGCGCTGGTTGAAACTTTTCCCACTGAATGTTTGTGAGCGCCATGTTGGTGTAGCCATCCGCATCGTTCGGGTGAAGCTTCAATGCTTCATGAAAGGCGTTGAGCGAATCGCCATACTGCAGTTGATCCAGCAACGCGATGCCGAGATTATTCCATCGCATCCACGCCGGGTTATCGCCTGCAATTGCAGGCTCCGCATGGTTATCGCCCATGGCAAGAATGCGAGTACGAGAAGCGATTTCAACTACTGGTAATTCTTTGTAACCGCTTACCTTGCCAAAGATATTGTCGGAATAGCTATGACGAAGATGCCGATAGTTAACGCGCGCCGTGATGGAAACGCCCTGCTTCACATCAGCCGGCACGCGAAACTCATAACGCACAAGGACAGAGCGACCGGCCTGCACAGTGTTGTCGTAAGCGACTGAATGAATCGTCCATACCTTATGGTTGTCGACGAAAGTACCGCCAGTATTCACAGGCCGGTTCGTGAAGCTGTGCGCCGATTCGTCCAGCGATCCATCCGGTTTCAGATAACCGCTGTGATAAATCACCTTGCCTGTCGTAGAGTCTTTCGCTTCGAACTCCATCCATGCTTCGAAAAGATCGCGCACTTCAGGAATAAGTGAGTGTCCAATATTTTTGTTTTGAACAACAACGTATGCTTCAACAACATCGTTCGGTTTCACGCTGAAGTTCTGCTCGCCTAGCGGTGCGACAAGGTTCTTCCCATTGATCTTCACACCAAACAGATCGACGTTGAGGAACGTGCCGCGCTTCAAAAACGCAAGCGTCTTGTCGATCTGTTCATCAAAGGCGTAGTAGGTCGGCACTGCGGTGTTTCCAGCAGTCCAGCGATGCGATGCAAAACTGCCATGCTTAGCTCCCGGCTCGGGAAGAGCTACGTCAAAGCGCTCCATATGGCAGCCCTGGCAAGGCAAGTAATTCCCCTTATAAAACGTGAGCGGATTCTGCTCTGAGAACTTCGAGTTCTGCCACTCGTCATACGTCGTGAACGCGCGAATCCATTTGTACTCATTCAATGAATCAGGCAAGTTCGCTTTGTGACATGCCGCGCAAAACTCCGGCTGCTTCATCAGTGGACGCATCACCGCAGCAGCATGACGATCAGGATGCGCGAGGATGTCCTTGTACGGAACCTGCCCCGATATGCGATTTCCCTGCGCATCTGTTACGACGGAAGGCACACTCATCACATAACCGCCATTGCCCAGCGTGGATTGCACCTTCCCGATGGAGTGGCACGTCATGCAGGTAACGCCGTCCTGATCGAAACGGCGGTCCACCATCGAGTTCTTCGTTAGAGCACCGGAAAGCACCGCAATAGGGTTGTGGCAGCTATCGCAATGACGCGAAAACTGAATGCCTTTCGTATTGATAACGATGTTGACGCTCGTCCGATAGAACGGCGTACGAAACGAGTTGGAATGAAGCGACTGACGCCATTCCGCAAAGGCTTCCTTATGGCAATATCCGCAATACTGCGCCGTCGGAAAAGCTCCGGGCTGAATAAAGTCACCACCTTCTACCTGCGCATTACCCGGCAGAGAGATGTTGTCCGACATCACACCGAAGTCATAACTGTGGCGGATCATTTCAGCCCATTTCTTACGTTCTGGATCAAGTTCCGCATGAGCAGGGATCGTCGCAGGAGTATAGACCGGAGTGGTGTACTGCGGTGGTGTCGCGGTGTTTCCCTTCGCGCTCTGTTGGCCCGCAAACGTTTTCCCAACTGGCAAAAGAGCGAACACAAGCAGAGCGGGCATCCCGAATACTAGAAGGAGACGACCTGCGGTTTGCGGATGGAGACGGCGTTTCATAGCCATAGTGTTTGTACTTCCGCTTACTTTTTCGGAACGGCATGAACTGGCGCAGGAGCATCGTACACCCCGGCAATCACCCCATGTCCTTGTTCAATGGTGTAGAACCGGTCGACAGTCGGCAACTTGAGTTTTTCAATGCTGCCGTCAGTCCAGTGAATCTCGACACCATCGATACTGCTCGAACTACCAAGTCCGAAGTGAACACGGGGATCATTGTTTGACTCGTAACTTCCACCGCTCAGCACATCGCCACGCTGCCGCAAGCCTCCAGCTGTCAAATAAACCGTCGTTCCCGTAGCATCTTTCGGTGTTTTCGCTGCACCCACAAGTTGCAGCCCAACCCAGTGATTCGTATTGTTATCGACATTGCGCAGCAGCGACGGCGCCTGATCCAGGTTGTTAATAACCACGTCAATCCTGCCGTCATTGAACAGATCGCCAAACGCTGCCCCGCGTCCCGGAATGACTTCGGCGAGTCCTGACCCCACTACCGGCGGCATCATGATGAACTTCGTTCCCTGATTCGTGTTGTGGAACAGAAGCGGCCTTTGTTTGAACGACGTTCCCCAATCTGAATGATCGGCCTGCGGATACACGTGTCCATTTGCCAGGAAGATGTCCTTCCACCCATCGTTATCAAAGTCGATAAACCCGGTGGCCCACGTCAGGAAGGGATAGGTCGGTGCGGCAAGTCCCATCTCCGGTGTGATCTCAGAGAAGTTCAGATCGCCTTCATTACGAAACAGCGGCTTGTAATCGTCAGAGAACGTACCTGTGTACAGGTCAAGCAAACCGTTGTTGCGATAGTCACCAATCGCTAGTCCCATGTTGGCTTGATCGCGTCCCTGCTGGTTCAACGCGAAGCCGGAGATAAGACTGACGTCTTCAAACGTGCCATCGCCCTTGTTGCGATAGAGGTAGTTCGGCGACGAGTCATCGGTGACAAGCAGGTCCTGTTTGCCATCACCATCCATGTCCACAAACGTGGAACTGAAGCCGTAGTTGCCCTTCTTGTCTGCGACTCCGGCTTTTTCACTCACATCGGTAAACGTACCGTCACCATTGTTATGAAACAGATGATCCGGCTCACCGCGAAGCCCTTTCGGGCCACACATAGTATGTGTTCCGCGAAACGAGCAATTCAGAAATCCCACCTCCGCAGAGCCCGACAACGGCAGATGGTTCATATCGAAATGAACATAACCAGGCACAAAAAGATCCAGCCGGCCATCGCCATCGTAGTCACCGAAGGTAGCGCCCGTGGACCAGTTACCAAGTGTCACACCCGCCTTCTCCGCCACGTCCGTGAAGGTGCCGTCATGGTTGTTGTGATATAGCCGGTTCTTACCGTAGTTCGAGACATAAAGATCAGGCCAGCCGTCGTTGTCGTAGTCGCCCACGGCCACAGCAAAACCCCAGCGATCATTCGCAACGCCAGCTTTTGCCGTCACATCCGTAAAAGTACCGTCGTGGTTGTTATGAAACAGCGCTGCATGCGGTGCGCGGGCCTTCCCCTTCTCCGCGTCCCAGGTGGAGCCGTTTACGAAGTAGAGGTCCAGCCAACCGTCGCGATCATAATCGATCATCGCGACGCCGGAACCTGTTGTCTCCAGGATCAGAGATTTCTCTGGCGTCCCCATCGTGTGGTGCCAGCTCGTTAGCCCCGCAGCCGCCGCATCTTCTTTAAAAACAACGGGCCCAGACTTAACGAAACCGCTCTCCGTTATGGGTTTGTGATCCTCGCCATAGATGGGCGCAGCGGGTGGTCCACTAGACGATCCTCCCTGCGCGTGGCATCGGGCCACCACCACGGAAGACAACATCAGACAACACAAAAAGCCCAGTCTCAAAGGCATACACCCGGTCCGGAAAATGCTTGCAATCAGAAATCGCAGCAGTGATGTGCAGACGAGCATAGAACCTATCATGGTCCCGACACGCGCCACAACGGGCAAATCGGTTCAGACGTGTCCGGTTATAGTGGATGCGATATGAACATGCGCGAGATCGCACGGCGGGCAGGCGTTTCCAGTGCTACGGTTTCGCGCGTCATCAACGGCTCAACGATCGTCCGCGAAGATACAGCGCAGCGCGTTCGCAAGGTCCTGGCAGAAGTCCAGTTCATCCCCAACCCAAGCGCTACCACGCTGAAGTACGGACGCAGCAAAACCTACGGACTCATCGTTCCGGATATGCTGAATCCCTTCTTCGCGGAGTTCTTCGGTGCGTTTGAGGATTTGCTGGTTGAGATTGACCACGAAGTCCTTCTGACCAGCGCGCAGGATGCGGAAAAATTGCTCAAGTCCATCCGTCGGATGCTGATGCGGCAGGTGGACGGAGCGGTGTTGATGGCCTCCGAATTCGATACGCAGTCTGTCGAGCCCCTGTTGCGGCGGCGCGTTCCCTTAGCCACCGTGGATCGCAGAACGGTTCATGCAGGTTGCAGCGACGTCTCCATCGATTACGAACTCGGTTTCGTGGAGGCTGTGCGCCACCTCGTGTCGCTTGGGCACACTCGCATTGGTTATATCGGCGGTATGAAGGGACCTCATACAACAGAGGTTCGCGCAAACGCTTTCAAAATGGCCGTTCGCAATGCGGGACTCACTCTGCATTCTGAGTTGATGCGCCTTGGCAATTACCGCGTCTCCGGTGGAGAGCGCGAAGTGACCGCATTGATGAAAGTAGCAGAGCCCCCCACCGCGATCCTTTCGGCAAACGATCTGACCGCCTTTGGAGCTACGCAGGGGTTGCACAGACTCGGTCTGTCGACACCACGCGATCTGTCTATCGTGGGCCTGGACGACATTCTTCTCAGTGAAGTCTGCCAGCCCCCTCTATCGACCATCCGTACACCGCGAAAACGGCTCGCGAAAGTCTGCCTTGAGGCGCTCGATTTCTCGAAAGCAAATATCGAAAGCCAGGGCATCCAGCTTTCTGTTCCAACGGAACTGATCGTGCGTGAGACAACAGCCCCGCCACGGCACAAAAAACAGACCAGCAAAACATCGCGCCGGAAATCATGATCGACGGAGTTTCTCGCTTCGGCATAGGTATCTGGTTTCTCCCGGCATACGGCCTCATCACCATGCTGATCGGCTGGAAGTCGCGCAGGCGATTTGCCACGGCTGGCGACTACCTGAACGCCTCGCACACTCTGCCGTTGCCAATTGTCATCATTGCGTATCTCGCTTCGAACTGCGGCGCACTCGAGATTGTCGGCCTCAGCGCCATGGCTGCGCATTACGGCGCACTCGCATTTCACTTCTATCTCATCGGGGCCATCCCCGGCATGATCTTCCTTGCGTTGTGGATGATGCCAGTCTATCTACACAACGGCGTTACCAGTGTCCCAGAGTACTTAATGGTTCGGTACGGTCCACGCATGCGTCTATTGAACGCATGTGTCACCGCCTGCATGATGCTCCTGCTGTCTGGCATCAGCCTGTATGCCATGGCGCAGGTGCTTACCGTCACCATCGGTATGTCATTCGAGTGGGGAATTCTCTGCTGCGCATTCATTGTCATCGTCTATGTCTTCCTTGGGGGCATCCGCGCCACCATCTATAACGAGCTCTTCCAGTTCTTCGTGATTGTTGCCGGCCTTTTGCCACTGGCGTTGCGCAGCTTTCGGTTGCTACGACTTCACGGACAAGCTGACGTGTCACAGAATCTGCATCTATGGCACGGCATGCAAGCCTTCGCACCGCAGGCACGCATGGATGGTTTCGGTGTAGTAGCAGGTCTGGGCTTCGTACTGGGTTTCGGCTACTGGTGTACGGACTTTGTCATGATGCAGCGCGCCTTTGCCGCACGCACTGAGAATGACGCGCGACAGGTTCCCCTTTGGGCTGGTTTCGGCAAACTGCTTTTTTCGTTGTTAGTCGTTGTCCCGGGGCTTGCAGCGCTACATGTTCTGCCACAAACCGCTGAACACTATGACCGAACTTTGCCGCGGATGATGACGGTTCTCTATTCCCCGTGGTTACAAGGGCTAGGGCTGACTGCGCTGGCGGCTAGTCTTATGTCCAGCCTTGCATCCAACGTGTCCGCTTTCGCTGCGCTCTGGACGGAAGACATTTATCGCACCACCATTTGCAAGAACCGCGATGATTCCCACTATCTCCGCATGGGACATTTCGCAGTAGTGGCTGCGACGTTCCTGAGTCTGTCTGCCTCCTATCTGAATTTTCTTTTTCGCGATCTCATGGAACATATCCAGTTGATCTTCTCAGTGTTCGCTGCCCCATTCTGGGCTGTGTTTCTGCTGGGAATGTTGACACGCAGGACAACCGAGCGCGGAGCCATCTTCGGCTTCGTTCTGGGTTCCAGCTTTTCGTTTGCACACTCCGTAGCCGTATCGCGTGATTGGTTGCACTACGGCAGCACCATGACAGCCAATTTCCATTCCGCAATCTATGCCTTCACCATTGCGGCAATTGCAGCATGGTGCCTGAGTCCACAAGGAAACGCCGCTGTAGAAGGCCGCTTACGATGGAACATCGTCACAGTTTCCCGCACAAATGCGTATCTTGTGGCGCTCGCGTTCTTGCTGCTCATCGCATGCGTCTGGTTCAACATGCGGTGGTTTTAACGATCCGAGTGCGCTGCGAAACGCACTCGTGAATAACTGATCGGACCGCAAATCATGAATCCGTATACAATTCTTCCAAATTGCGCGGTGTTCCCATGACTTTGCCTGTCCTTCGTGCTTCTCTCCTCGCTGCCTGCGTGCTCGCCTTCCTCCCTGCTGCTTCTCAAGCGCAGCGTAGGACGATCCACACCTTCACTGTTTCTGGACGAGACTTTCTGATGGATGGCAAGCCCTACCAGGTCATCTCCGGCGAGATGCACTATCCGCGGATTCCCCGCGAATATTGGCGCGATCGCCTGCAAAAGGCAAAGGCCATGGGCCTGAACACCATCACGACCTATGCCTTCTGGAACCTGCATGAGCCGCGTCCGGGCGTCTACGACTTCAGCGGGCAGAACGACCTTGCAGCGTTCTTGCGCGATGCTCAGGCCGAAGGTCTGAATGTGATTCTGCGGCCTGGGCCGTACGTCTGTGCCGAATGGGAGCTTGGCGGGTATCCTTCCTGGCTGCTGAAAGACCGCACCCTTACTCTGCGATCCACCAATCCTGCGTATCATGCGGCCGTACAACGATGGTTTCAGCGGCTGGCCACTGAGGTGAAACCGCTGCTGCTGAAGAATGGTGGCCCTATCATCGCCGTTCAGGTTGAGAACGAATATGGAGCCTTTGGCGACGACCTCAACTATCTGCGGCAGGTGAAGGATGACATGTTACATGCGGGTCTCGGCGACGGCCTTATGTTCACGTCAAACCAAGCATCAGACCTGGCCAAAGGCTCGCTTCCAGATCTTCCCGCCACCGTCAACTTCGGCTCTGGCAATGCAGAAGCTTCCACCGCCATGCTGGAAAAGTTTCGACCCAATGGACCACGCATGGTGGGCGAATATTGGGCCGGATGGTTCGACAAATGGGGCGAAGAACATCACGAAACGGACGGCCGCAAAGAAGCGCAGGAGTTTCAGTGGATGCTGGAACACGGTTACTCCGTCTCCATGTACATGTTCCACGGCGGCAGCAGTTTTGGATGGATGAACGGTGCCGACTCTCACACCGGCAAGGACTACCATCCGGACACGACCAGCTATGACTACGACGCTCCGCTGGATGAATCCGGCTCGCCGCGCTACAAGTATGCGTTGCTGCAACAAGCCATCGCGACCGCAACGCACACCAAGCCGATGCCGGTACCGAAAGCCTCTGAACGTCGCGTCTTCCCCATTGCAGCGGCAAAGGAATCAGCATCGCTCTGGGACAATCTGCCTGCATCCGTACACTCTGAGACGCCGTTGACCTTCGAAGATCTGGATCAGAACTACGGCTACGTGCTCTATCGCTCCAAGCTGCCTGCACATGCCGGAGGCACGCTGACCATCAATGGCCTGCATGACTACGCAGTGGTCTACGTTGACCGGAAGCAGGTCGGCATACTCGACCGCCGCTTGGATCAATCCACTTTGACACTGCCTTCGAATCTTCGTGAGGGTTCTGCCCTCGACATACTGGTGGAGAACACAGGCCGCGTGAACTACTCGCACGCCATCTTGACGGAACGAACAGGAATCACGGGAACGGTTCTGCTGGGTGGCGCAGAGGTAGAGGGGTGGGAGATGTTTTCATTCCCAATGCAGGACCTTTCACACTTGCAGTTCCGCTCCGGTCCATGCACTGGCCCGTGTTTCTTCAGAACCGCCATGTCAGTCGACCAGCCAGCAGACACATTCCTCGACACACGGGGACTTCACAAAGGACAGCTCTGGCTGGGAAGCCACAACCTCGGTCGCTTCTGGTCGATTGGACCGCAATTCACGTTGTATTCGCCCGCCCCGTGGCTTCACTCCGGAATGAACACCATCACGTGGTTCGACCTTAAAGGCGATAGCCGAAACGAAGCGCTGACCTCGGTACATGACCCTGTCTACGGAGCCGTAACGCACAGCCGCGAATCACAATAGCCCCATATATCACCCCAAGGCTGCACCGAACGAACGTTATCCGGCCTTTGAGACGACTCAAAATAATGTACTTGACACTCTATTGTTCGGCTGAGTAGTTTCTCTGGCCACGTAGATGTATACGGATTCAGCGGCTCTGAAACGCCCCTCTTGTATACGAATTCAGAGACTCTGCATCACTTCTTGTTCCTCTTACCGTTTTGAGGTCAATTTGGCATGAAAGCAAGCAGGGATTACTCAGAAACACACAGCAGAAGCAGGCAATGGATGTGGGCCGTACTCCTGGCAGCACTCCTCCTCACGCTTCCCACACTTCACGCCCAGGTAGATCAGGGCACAATCACCGGAACAGTGACCGACCCCTCAGGCGCCGTAGTACCCAACGCTGCGGTCACGGTGACAAACGTCGATACCGGTTTCACAGTGTCCGACAAGACCGACGCAGGAGGCGTCTACACCTTTTCGCCTCTGAAGATCGGGCGTTACAGCGTGAAGGTGGCAGCACCCGGTTTCATTACGAAGCAGCAGGACAATGTGCAGCTTCACGTGGGCGAACGCACCGGCATAAACATTGGCCTTGCAATCGGCTCAGAGGAAACAGTTCAGGTCACAACTGAACCTCCGCTACTGCAGACGGAAGACGGTTCAACGGGGCAGGTAGTAGATGCGCAGACTATCGTGGACACGCCGCTCAATGGCCGTAACTACGTCTTCATCGCGCAACTATCGGCTGGCATCGCGCCGGGCAATGGTTCGCGCGGTTCCGGCAAAGGCGACTTCTCCGCTAACGGCATGCGTTCTGAGCAAAACAACTTCCTGCTTGACGGCGTCGATAACAACGTCAACGTGGTGGACTTCTTCAACGGTGCGTCCTACAGCGTGAAGCCGCCACCGGAAGCACTGGCAGAGTTCAAGGTTCAGACCGGTTCCTACAGTGCAGAATACGGTCACTCCGCAGGCGCAGTTGTGAACGTGTCTGTGAAGTCTGGCACCAATCGCATTCACGGTTCCGCATGGGAATACATCCGTAACGATGCGTTTGACATTCACGAGTGGGCATCGTTCGGCAATCGCGTTGTTCCCAAATACCGTCAGAACCAGTTTGGCGGAACGATTGGCTTCCCGATCTTCAAGGACAAGCTCTTCCTCTTCGGTGATGTGGAAGCAAACCGCATCATCTTTGGTGAGAGCGGAAACTACACCGTTCCCACAGCGCTGATGCGGCAGGGTGACTTCTCGGAGTTGCTAAACACAAACCTGACTGGTGCAACCCCTGTACAGCTTGTACAGCCTAACTCCGGTAACCAGGCGACCCCGCTTTCATGCAACGGCAGACTCAATGTCCTTTGCCCTGCCCAGATCAACCAGACCGCTCTGAATATTCTCAAGATGTATCCGGCACCAAACCAGAGCGTAAATGGCCTGATATCCAACAACTACTTCAGCAACCGGAATGCGGTGGACAACACTACGCAGTTCGATATCCGCATGGACTACAACGCCTCGCAGAAGGACCAGGCGTTTGTTCGCACCAGCTACTCGAACACGCCAGGCACGCGTACTCCAGTGTTCGGCAACATACTTGATGGCGGCGGCTTCGGCGACACGGGCACGATCATCAACCTGTCCGAGGCGCTGGCAGCAAGCGAAACGCACATGTTTAATCCGAACTTCGTAAACGAAATCCGGTTCGGTTATAACTACGGAAATTTCGGCTTCAATCCTCCAAACACGTTTACGAGCGGCGTTGCGGCCGGCATCGGCCTGGGTGGCATTCCGGGAGGCGCCAGCAACGGTGGCCTGCCAAACGTCTCTGTCACCGGAATCTCCTCCTTCGGCTCACCCACATGGGCTGCCACGAACGAGTATCAGAACGTCTACCAGATTCTGGACAACGTGACGAAGATCGTTCGGAACCACAGCATGCGTATGGGCGTCAGCTTTCAACGCATCCGCTTCTCTACCCTGCAGCCGATTGAACCTCGCGGCGCTTACAACTTCACTGGCAAGTTCACGGCGGCGCAGGGTTCTCCGACTGTTGGCGGCATCGCATACAGCGGCTCCGGCGTTGCGGACTTCCTCACCAACAACATGGACACGGCATATGTGACCAACATCGCCACCACAGACGATGTGCGCTGGATTCGTGCCTTCTACTTCCAGGATGACTGGAAGATCACGCCGAACTTCACACTCAACCTGGGCCTTCGTTACGAATATGCGCAGCCCTACCTGGAACGCCACGATCATCAGGCGGCTTTCACCGTAAACAGCATCGGTGCCAGCTCGGGTACGGGAACCTATCTTTTGCCCGCTTCTCAATCCGGCGTGACGTTGGCACCCAGCTTCACGAATACGATGGCGGCAAACCGCATCAACATCCAATACACGGGTAATCGCTTCCTTGTGCAGCCACAGAAGTCGAACTTCGCCCCACGGGTCGGTTTCGCCTACAAAGTTAGAGATCGCCTTGTGATGCGCGCGGGTTACGGCGTCTTCTTTGGTGGACTCGAAAGCGCAGGCTACTACCCGAATCTTGGTCTCAACTATCCGTTCGAGTTTGAGTCAGGATACAACTCCACCACACTGCACGGAGCCTGCACTACGACGAATTGCCAGAACAACGGCATCACGCTGGAGAGAGGCTTCACGGATGCTATCAATGCAGGGCTGCAGAATTCTGTGTCGAATCCGACCCTACGCGGTTCGGATGCACAGGTGAAGACGCCTTACAGCCAGCAGTTCAACGTTGCCTTCGAATACTCAGTTTCACCCACGCTTGCTGCAAGCGTGTCCTACGTAGGATCGAACTCACGTCACCTCATCGTGTTCCCCGATAAGAATGGTCCAGTCGCACTCCTGGCACCGGGTGTAGACGTCACGCCGTATCGTCCGTTCCCGACGATTGGCGGTACGGCATACAGCTCGTATGCAGGCGCGTCAAACTACAACTCACTCCAGGCCAAGCTGGACAAACGCATGAATAATGGCCTCAGCTTTCTGGCCAGTTACACCTACGCGCACGCACTCGATAACTCTCCCACACCGCTGGGCAGCACCGGCGATGCGGGTTATCGGAACCCAAACCTGATCGGCATCGGTGCCGATTACAGCAATTCGCCGATCGACGTTCGCCATCGCTTCACCATCAATGGTTCCTATGCCATCCCGTATGGTGTGGGACGCAAGTACGGCAATCATCCCGGTTTCATGAACATAGTGTTTGGTGGCTGGACCAACAGCCTGACGTTCATCGCGCAGACGGGAAACCCCTTCAGCATGAACAGCAGCGTTACCACGCAATCCGGCGCCACCACGCACCCGTACCTCATCAGCAGTCCGTTCAAGGGAGGCGGATCACCTGACGCAAGCCGTACCGACCTTGCAGGGTTCACTTGCCCCACACAGACGCGGACGCCCAAGCACTGGTACAACCCCTGCTCCTTCGTGAATCCTCCGGCAGTTCCGGCGGGTGCACAGATCAGTGGGCTCTCAGCGCTGCGCTATCTCGGGTCACCACGCAACACGATCTATGGCCCCGGCTACGAGCGCATCAATGGCTCGCTGTTCAAGAACTTCACCATCTGGCGTGAAACTTCTCTGCAACTGCGTGCCGATTACTTCAACCTGCTCAACACTCCTGCCTACGGCAACCCCGATGCAAACATTGGAACCGGCGGCGGACAAATCACCTCAGCCCGCAGTCTGGGACAGTTCTACCCGGACTCGCGATTCTGGCAGTTCGCCGCGAAGATCAACTTCTAACGCGTCTGCTGTGCTTACACTGGAATGCAGCCGGGAGACCGGCTGCATTTCCTGCTTAGGAAACACTCCACTTTGCTCGGAAGGTTCGTGCGCCGCATCCTACTCATCCCTTCGGTTGCACTCACGCTCATAGGCGTGCGGATGGCTGCGCAGACATCTTCCGCAAAGAACAACGTCGTTCATTCCGGGACAGCATCATGTGCAGCTAAGACCATGACACCGGAAGATGCGGCGAAAGAGCGCAAGGCTCTTGCAAGTCTGGATGCCAATGACATTGCCTCCGCGCAGCCGGATCTCCTTGCTCTTGCAAAGAAGTATCCTTGTCGATTCGAACTTCAAGCAGCCGCAGGCATGGCTCTTGCTGAATCAGAGAACATCAACGCGGCTGTTCCATTTCTTCGCCAGGCCCACGCACTTCGTCCAACCGACGATGCCATCGCGTTCAATCTTGCACTAGCAGAATTGAAAACAGGCAACAGCGATTCAGCATTGCCACTGCTGCAAAAGATCGCATCCCGTACTCCAAGCCGGGCCGATGTCCAGTTGGTTCTGGCTGCGGCTCTCATACAAAGCAAGCGCCCATCCGATGCAGTCGTAGCCTTCCAAAAAGCGAGCGCAAATCTCAGTGCCGCTGGTCAGGCAACACCTCTGGAACTGCGCATGGACTGGGCGTCAGCGCTTCTGCAAAGCCATCGCGCATCCGAGGCGCGCGACGTGCTGCGCTCAGCGGACGGTCTGCAACAGTCGGCTCCTGCCCTGGCGCTACTCGCAGAAGCGGCCGAAGCCACTGGCGATTTCGAAGAAGCCGCTCGTTCCTTTGAAAGTGCTGCGCGGCTCGATCCATCCGAGCCGATGATTGTCGCGTATGGAAATGAGTTGCTACAACATCGCACCTTCGGTCCGGCTATCGAAATTCTGAAGTACGGCACGCAAAAATTCACTGATAGCCAACGAATGCATCTCGCATTGGGGGCGGCGTATTTCAATAACGCAATGTATTCGTTGGCCGCCCCAGAGTTCTACACCATGCTGCTGCATTCGCCCAACGACACATTGGCTGCGGACATGCTAGGCCGAAGCTGCGCCGATACAACAGCTGCGTCGTTGAAAGAGTGCACTGCACTGGAAGGTTTCGCGAAGGAGCATCCCGAAAATGCCGTCGCTGCAACTTATGCAGCCACTGCGATCCTTCAACGCCCAACAGAAACGCGCGATACGCAGACCGCCGAGCAACTGTTGCAGAATGCGCTGCACGCAGACCCGAAGCTTGCAGACGCCTGGTATCAGATGGGCGTCCTACAGCAATCGCGCAATCAATGGAACGAGAGCGCTACATCGTTAGAGCGTGCTATCGCACTACAACCTGATTTCGCCGACGCGCACTATCGCCTGTCGCGCGCGTATAGCCGCATGGGACGTCGCGAAGAAGCAGTGGCGCAAGTGCAGCTTGAGATGAAGTATCGCCAGGAAAACAAGGACGCCAACAGCCTGAGGATGCAGAAGATCGTCCGCATCCTTACCGTGGATAAACAGCCATAGCAGCCGATGGAAAGGATAGCTTTCGATGATTCAGTTCTCTGCCCTGCAACGCTTGATTCTGCGGTTCATGGCTGCTGCCCTATGTTGCGCGATCACGTCTGTGTGTCATGCGCAGACATCGCAGCCGCCGCATATGGTGGTGCGCGATGGTCATCATGCCTTATTTGTCGATGGCGCTCCGTACCTTGTACTGGGAGCGCAGATCAATAATTCCAGCACATGGGCTTCCACGCTGCCGAAAGTGTGGCCTGCTCTGCAACGCATGCACGCCAATACCATCGAGGCACCCATTTATTGGGAGCAGCTTGAGCCACATCCGGGACAGTTCGACTTCTCTTCCGTCGATCAGCTTGTGAAAGGCAGCCGCGAACACAATCTTCGGCTGGTCGTGCTTTGGTTTGGAACGTGGAAGAACGGCAACATGCACTACGTCCCGGAGTGGGTAAAGACGAATCCGCAAAAATATCAGCGCGTGATCAACCGCAATGGCGATCCCATTGACGTACTTTCCGCGCAGTCACAAACAAATCTTGATGCCGACAAGCATGCCTTCGAAGCACTGATAGGCCATCTTGCAGAGATCGATGCAAGCGATCACACGGTCATCCTGGTGCAGGTAGAGAATGAGTCCGGCAACATTGGATCTCCCCGCGATTTCTCTGCTGCCTCGAACCGCGAGTTCGCCGGCGCCGTTCCTGCGGAGCTTACACGTGTTCTGCATACGAAATCTGGCAGTTGGAGCGAGGTCTTTGGTGGAGACGCCGATGAAACTTTCCAAGCGTATCACCAGGCGAAGTACGTCAATGAAATCGCCGCGGCAGGCAAGACGAAATTCAACATACCAATGTATTGCAATGTGTGGCTCTCGTACCCCATTGCAGAGCTTCCAGAGCGACAGGTGCGCAATGCCAGCATTCAATATCCGTCTGGCGGACCAACGCAGTGGATGCTTCCGTTGTGGAAGGTTCTTGCACCATCTATCGATGTGATCGGCCCGGACATCTACTCCTCTGATCCGGCGTTCTACACAAAAGTGTTGGAGACATATGCAAGGCCTGATAACGCTCTGTGGGTTCCTGAGACAGGTAACGGCGATGACTATGCGCCGTACTTCTTCCTGGCCCTTGGGCATGGGGCCATTGGCTTCTCACCGTTCGGAGTGGACGACACAGGATGGACCTTCAAAGAAGGTGAAGGTCCTGTAGCGCACACAAGGAATTACGCGTTGTTGAATCCCATGGCACGCGAGATTGCCCTGCTGAACTTCCAGGGGTCCTTGAAGACCGCAATGGAGCTGCCGGGCCAGCCTGAACAGGAATTGGATTTCGGCAAATGGAAAGCCTCGGTCCGCTTCGGCTTTCCGCAACGCGACGGACAGCGTGTCCCCGGTACAGCGAACCATGAGGGACGAGCGCTTGTCGCACAGCTTGGACCGGACGAGTTTCTTGTTACCGGGATTGAAAGCAGCGTTGCTTTTCACACGGAAGGAAAACTGCCAGGCATCCGCATGCAGATTCTCTCTGCCGAAGAAGGCCGCTATGAAAACGGCACATGGAAACCCATGCGCCTTTGGAACGGTGATCAGACGGACCGCGGTCTGAACTTCCATCGCGGCCCCGACACGGTCGTGAAGATCCGGCTCGGAACCTTCTAACCTGATTTAGCTTCGTGCAAAGTACATGCAGGTATCAGACGTACTTTGCACGAAGAGCCTGCGAGATGGTGAGCGGGCGGCTGGAGATTGTGTTTGGTTTCGTGCCCGGGCTGATCAACACCGCGCGCGAACTTCCCTCGGCCCATGCCAGAGTGGTGAGACGGCCCGGCGCGGTGATCCGCTTCATCGCGATCCAGTTATAGAACGCGTTCATTTCCGCATCTACCAACGAACCCTCTGGATCGGGCGTCGTGGAATCCGGTTCTTCCACCATCTCGTTCAAGCCACGGTGGCGTTGGCGTGGGCCGTAACGCAACAGGAGCGTCGCCGGTTGCGCACGCCGCGCCAGTTCCCTGCCTGCCCACTGAACGAACGACGTGCTGAATATCTGCGTTCCAGAGCCTTCAGTAAACAACTCTGTATAAAAGCGCTGCAGGACAGGGTCAGGAGTGACGCGCGAACCTCCGGAGGCTTGCGCCGACATCTCGGAAAGCTGTGTGCGCATCTTCTCCGCACCTGACTGGCCGCTCTGCAGGATCGACTTCATCTGCGCCAACACATGACTGCGCAACGGCGCGAGCTGCGCATAACTCGTACTCACGACAGGACCGGAGGAAGCAGCTACATCCCACGCAGCACCGCCATCCACGTACCAGTGTGTGTATGACGCTGGCATTCGTTTTGCGCGGTCGGCTATTTCCACCAGCATTTGCGCCTTCGCGCTCGCGGCGTCGATTCCTTCCAGCCGAATCCCCTGCCGCGCCAGTTTACGCATCAACGATGGACGCGAGACATCCGCCCCTTGTCCCAGCACAATCAACAACAACCTGTCCGTTGTGTCCGCCCGTTCGGGGATGGCTTCAAAAAGAGCTCGCGATGCCGCATGGAAAGCGTTGATCTGTCCTGTAGACCAAAGTGATGCCGTGAGTTGCTCGACAAACGCGGCGGGTGAGCGGACCCAGTTCGTGCGTTCAAGTTCAAGCGGCAGAGTGATTGCTTGCAGCGGACTCAGTAACGACGCACGACGCTGAGACTCCATCGACTCAAGCGAAGCACACTGCCACTCCAGCGTCTCCCTCTCCACTGGAAAACGCATATCCAGTGCGATGATCTGGGCCAGAAAAGACGGGCACACGCTCATCGGCAAGGCACGCAACAATGCGAGATGGCGAACGGCAAAAGCCTGTGCTAGAGGTGGATACGCTGTAAAGCTTGCAGGCTGCAGATCCGCGGGCGTCATCGCAGCTCCTCAATACAGCGGCCCGGTGTATCCGTACTGAATCCAAGGCGGCATCCCACAGTAGGCACCAGGTCAATCGACTCAATCGGCCGCTCCACAACAACGTTCTGCCGGATATGAGGTCCCATCGCCAATAGCCATGTGGTCCGCGCCATATCGCTGCCCGTGCGGTGATGCTGGAAGCCGTTACCGGATGGATCGTCGTCGGCGTCGCGTCCGAAGTCCGGCATGATGTATACCGTTGTGCGATCGCGGTATTCAGGATGCGTCTGCACGGCCTGCCACAACTCCGCGCAGAGACGATCCGCACGACGAATGGCATCGATGTAGAGCGAATACGCTCCGGAGTGCGCTACGTCCATGTCATGCAGTGTCAGCATCATCAGCGACGGCGCCTGCTGGTCCATCAACCGCCGCGTTATGAACAGCGACAGTTCATCGGCGCTATCCAGCGTTTGTGCATGTTTCACAAAATCGGCCACGGAAAGTCGCAACGTGGACTCCAACGATTCCAGGTGCAATTCACGATCCTGCGACGTCGACAGCACCTGGTAATCCGGCATCTCGTAGTTGTCCTGCAGCAGATGCTGCAGGTCCGCTCCGGGCGATGTGTTTTGCATGGCGGTGCTAAGAAGTCGCTTCGGAAGAATGACACCCGCGCCGTATTGCGGGCCGAACCGCGCATTGCTGCTACCGCCAATTTTCTGAAAGCCATTGCTGGGTGCAATCACCCAGGTATCCGTCACCGGTCGTTTCAACGCACGACGATAGTACTCAAACAAAGTTGGGTTCGGCGGCGGCTGTGCGATGAAGTTATTGAAGCGCTCATACACGCCGGTAACGATGCTTGCCGTGGCAACATAGTGCCCGAGAATGCCACCGTTACGCACCTGCGTAAAGAACGTGCCTTGCGGCAGCAGCGTATGCAGAAGGTTGGGGATGTTCTCTTGACCCTCCTCTGCAAACGTCTCTTCATCGCGTGCGCCACCGCCGAAGGTCACGACGATGGTCTTCTGCGATGGCTGCACTGCGGCTGTCAACGGAGCAGCAAAACCACTCCGCACGGTCGTCGCTGAGATCGCACCGATAGCGCCGCGCAGAAAGTCTCTGCGGGAAGCAGCAATTTGCTGTGGCAGGATGGATCGCTGAAACATCGCAGATAGTATGCTCCGCGGACAGCAGCATCGACAACTTCAGCATTGCTTAAGGTATCTCGGTCTAGACTGAGACTCATGAGAGTGCTCGTGGTGGAAGATGAACCTCGCCTTGCAGAAAACATCGCGACCGCCTTGCGGGAAGCTGGGTTCGCCGTTGACCATGCTGCAGATGGATTAGACGGATCGTATTGTGCAGAACAAGGCCTCTACGATTTGATCATTCTGGACTTGATGCTTCCTGGCCGTGATGGCAAAACGGTGCTGCAACACATGCGCCGTACCAACATCAAGACACCGGTGCTGATCCTTACCGCCCGAGAGGGCAAGGACAGCCTGATCGAACTGCTGAATGCTGGAGCAGATGACTATATCGGCAAGCCTTTTGATCTTCGCGAACTCATAGCTCGTGCAAAAGCGCTCATCCGCCGCTCGAAAGGTACAGCGTCTCCCAATTTGCAAGTGGGGGACATCTCGATTGATACGGTGCAACAGAAGGTCACGCGAGCTGACGAAACCATCGATTTGTCTCCGACGGAATACCGCATTCTGGAATATCTCGCACACCATACAAAGTCGATTGTTCCCAAGAAGGTCCTACTAGAACACCTTTATGACTTCGAGTGGGAACATACTGACAATGTCATCGAAGTTCATATCTTCAACCTTCGACGTAAGCTGACAGTTCCAGGAAGAGAATCCATCATCGAAACTGTGCGGCATCGGGGCTACAGAATCCGAAGCAAAGAGAGTCTTTGATGAATTCTCGTATATCGCTAAGCCGCAGGTTGACTCTCACAGTATTGCTCTTGGAATTTTTCGCTGCAGTCGTCCTCGTTGGAATTGTCACGAACCATGAACGGAAAGTTCGGTTCGAGGCAATGGATGCAAATCTGCGAGCGACATCGAATGCGCTCTTCGGCGCCGTCCAGGAAGCAGACACTGAGAATGGAAGCGTCAAGTTAGACGCTCGTGGTATCGCCATCCCTGAGCAAGCAATTTATTCCGTGATTGCAGACGACAAACAAACCCTGGGCTCGCAAGGAGACATGCCCGCGTTTCCCCAGAACCCCGCCAGTGTGGCGAAGGTTCGGGTGCATCGGCGCCCCTACCGTTTCTACACATTGCAGGGTCAACGCACCATCGATCCTCAAAGCCCTCGCGCTATTGTTCACCATGTCGTCGTTCGATATGGCATGCCGGAAGGGCGCACCTGGCATGCTGTCTTTGAAGCGACACGATTTTTCGCGATCGCTACCATTGCACTGCTGGGCATCACAGCACTCTGTTTATCCTGGCTCGTGCAGCGGTTCCTATTGCCGATTCGTGAACTCGCCGAGGAGGCTGATCGAATTGACACGGAACGGTGGGCATTTCTCGCGCCAGAAAGCAGTAGGCACTTCACGGAATTGCAACCACTCGCTTCAGCAATTGAAAAGACCGTTGCACGACTGCATCGGTCGTTCGAGCAACAACGACGCTTCACAAGTGATGCTGCACACGAGCTGAAGACAGACCTTGCCATTATCAAATCGTCTGTGCAGTTATTGGGTTTGCGACAACGAACCGTTGAGGAATATCAATCGGGCTTAGCGTCCGTGACGCAGGACATCGCGAGGCTCGAGGCCACCGTTGGCAAGATGCTCACTTTGGCGAGACTTGAGCAGAGCGCACAAGCCGAAACCGAATCCTGCGAGTTGCTAGAGGCACTCGACGAAAGCATCCAGCAGGCCAGAGCCTTTGCAGAACTGAAGGATGTCTCGGTGACGCGGCAAAACCTGTCGACCCCAGCCTTTATCGCCATGGCTCACGAAGACGCGTTGCTTCTCTGTTCAAACATCCTGATGAATGCGCTTCAACACGCGCCCGAGGCCTCGACCATCGAGGTTAGTATCGAGCACACCGACGCATCGGTCTCAATGAGATTTCGAGATTATGGGCCGGGCATTCTGGAAGCGGATCTGCCCTATCTCTTTGACCCGTTTTACCGTGGGGATGCATCGCGCAGTCGCAAGAGCGGAGGAACCGGGCTGGGCCTTTCCATCTGCAAGGCTCTTTGCATACACGCCGGTGGAACCATCTGCATCACAAATCACAAGGACGCGGGCGCCGTAGTTACAGTCATACTACCCTCGCTTCCAATTCAGTCGACGACTTAGCTTTTTGCCCCCGCTTGTATTGCGTTCAGAACGTCTTGATGAATTCGATAAGTGCCCGTTTGTCGTCATCACTCAGTGCTGGCTCTTCCTTCGCGTAGCTTGTGCCGAAGTAGTGGCCACGGTTCGAGACGTAATCCGGACATTTGCTAAGTGCCAGCATCTCCGGCAATACATTGGCGAACACCTGCTGTGCCTGCTGGTCACTTGCTCCCGCGGGAAGCTTCGCGAGATCAAGCTTCAGCTTTACCAGGAGCCGAACGGCACGTTCCTGTCGCGCCGGCCGTTCAGCCGGGCTCACACCCTCCCCAAGCAGATCCAGATTCGCAAGGAGATCAACAGGCGTCCCTGTCGGAATAGGGCCGATGCGAATCGACTCTTCACCAAATACAGCAGGCAAAATCCTGCTTCCCGGACTCAGAAGAGGTCTCAGCTCTGGAGGTATGAAGCCTGCCGGAACCGATAAGAAGCTCTGTTGTGTCGTTCGATCGATCGCACCAGGCAGCTTATCTGGCAGTAGAGAATCTTTGTCGCGTCGCTCCGGCCACAGCATCTTTTCAATCGAGTCCTGGAACGATCGCATACGCGCCTCAACAGATGGACTCGGATCGAAATTTCCAACACTGTTGTTCAACAGGAAGGGCGCGGTTGACCAGGCACTGATCAACGATGGCGGTCTTGTGTAGCCACGACCACCCGCGGGAAGCACATACTGGCTTGGCTCTCCTGTGTACGGGTGATAGACCGTGATCGTTCCAGCGGATGGAAGGTCCTTATAGGTGCTCGACGAGAAGTTATCCCAGATGTTGCCTGCAATCGCATTTGTGGCGAGGGGACTGCACGCATTCGTCTTCAGGAGCGTTACGGGTACGCGTTGATCCGTTGATAAATAGTTGTTCTCCAGAAAATCAGGCTGATGCACAATCGCCTGCATCTTCGTTTTGAAGTCATCCGTCTTTGTCCAGGCCCAGTACTTGTTCCAGCAATTCAGATAGTCCTTTCCTGAACAGCCATTTGGATCGAGGCCCGGAGCAGGTTGCGGGATCTTGCTGGAGTGGCAGCGTGCACAACGGTCCGCGAACACAGTCTTTCCACGCTCAAGTTGGGTCTGATCCTTCGTCAGATAAGCTGCGCCGCCCGGTGCATCCTTCAAGTGATGACCCGCGGTGCTCTTCAGGAAAAACAGCGCCATGTTCGGAGTTTGTGTTTGTGTCACCTGCCAGTAGATTGACTTCTCGTTTGCTGTCTTGATCTGGATCGGGCTTACTTCCTGGCCGCCCACGAGCGGACGGAAGTGCTTGGTCCATTCTTCGCTATACAGTCCGATGTTGAGATACACCCGATTCAGTGCGCCCAAAACACCTACAGAGTCGGCACCGTCCTTCAACACACGAGGGGTCTCCACTAGATCGGGAGCCTGGTAGAAGTTCGTCAGCGGGCCCGCGGAAATGAAGTCATTGAGCTGTTTGTTGTCCTGTTCGCCGCCGCGAAGCGTCTCACGTCCCCAGCGCTGCGCTGCTGCCATGCGCGCTGGCAGGTCATAGACCGCGTTCATGCTGCGTGGATTGTTGATGTTGTCCGTGGAGATGAGCGATGTATCCAGTGTTCCCGGTCGCGACGCGTGAAACAGTTGCACCGGGAAGCTGCCCATGTCCGATTGCCACGCAAAGATACGGTCAATCCAGAAGTACTGCGCGCCAACATTCGAACTCAGGTTTTCCCACTTGGGGTTTTCTGGATCGGCCGGGGGCTTCAATGGATTCGGACCTACATGGCAGAAGCCACACGACATACCCACACGGTACGGTCGCACAAGGCTCTTGTCGTTGTAATAGCTCGGATCGTTGTAATACCGTTCAGGATCCCAACGCTTCGCCGCTTTTTCATCAAACGCAGGATTGGGAAAGAGTCTGAGACCAACTATGCCGGTTCCATATCCGTAAAATGAACCGGCAGGTAGGCTCTTTCCTCGAGCCCCAAGCTTCACGCCAGGATACTTCGCCTCATTTTCAAAAGGGTCAGGGCCGCACGCAGGATCGCGCGTGTCGAGCCACAGGCCATATCGCTTAGGATCTGGACCAGTCGGCTGGACGTAGCAAGGCTCATTCACCAGGCCCAGATAGTTCCACCGATTGCTGCGGGATGCTTTCAACCCGGGACGCGAAGAGATGGTCTTCAGAAAATCGAGCGTGCCTAAGCTGGTGGTGGCCAGCGTGTCCCATAGGCGATCATCGCCTCCAGTCCACGCGATCCACATGTTGCGACCTTTAATCTCCTCTGGAGACAGGGAGATGGCGCCGTCCATATCGTGGTAGTAATCTTCATCCGCAGCCGGGAACGAAGCGACCGTGCGACCGGCAAGCATTGCTTCATCCTTGGGATGAAACAGGATGATCGGGTGAATAAGAAAGTACACCACTACCAGAGCGCAAACAATCAGAGCGACGACTGTCCACGCAAGACGCTTCAGGACGCTCATGCGGCCCTCCGGATCTGGATATGTAGAAGACACGATCTGTTCGACGTGGCCAAGTCAAACGAACCGTGAAGGTGTACTTTGTACCACAACGCCTAACATGCTGTAAGTAACAATCTGAACTGATTTCGAGAAGACTCCAGCGGATGAAGGCTCTGTATGGTCTTGATATCGCGTTCATTTTGATCAGTATGAAGAACCGCGAGCATTGATCGCCAATTGTTTGAGGTGCTGATGGACCAGGTTGCGGAAGCAGAATATATCGTCGTCGGTTCAGGTGCAGGAGGCGGCACAGTGGCTGCGCGGCTGGCCGAGGCTGGGCACACGGTGGTGTTAATGGAGGCAGGCGGGGACCCACGCCTGCAACACGGAGGAGACCCCACCTACCCGGATTCTGACCGGCTTCCCGCGGCCTACGATGTTCCGTGCTTTCATGCATTCGCTTCTGAGAATGAAGCGCTGCGTTGGGATTTCTTTGTTCGGCACTATCGCGATCAACAGCAACAAGAGAAAGATCCTAAATACGGCAAGGATTATGCGGGAGAGCCGGTAGATGGCGTCTTGTATCCGCGGTCAGGGACACTCGGCGGCTGCACTGCTCACAACGCAATGATCTTTGTCTATCCCGCGGATGAGGATTGGGCAGCCATTGAAGCGCTCACCGGGGATAGCGGCTGGAATCCGAAACAAATGCGACGCTACTTTCAGCGGCTCGAAAATTGCCGATATCTTCCACTTCACCGGATCGCTGCGTTCTTCGGTTTCAACCCATCCC
This sequence comes from Terriglobus sp. TAA 43, assembly GCF_000800015.1. Taxonomy (NCBI): domain Bacteria; kingdom Pseudomonadati; phylum Acidobacteriota; class Terriglobia; order Terriglobales; family Acidobacteriaceae; genus Terriglobus; species Terriglobus sp. TAA 43. The sequence goes on along the minus strand of NZ_JUGR01000005.1, from coordinate 21,235 downwards.
GGCACGGCTTCAATGGATGGCTGCACACAGAGAAAGCGATTCCAATGCTTTCTCTCGCCAATCGCGATTTGCTAAGTACGATTCTTGTATCCGCTCAGAATGCGAATCAGGAGCTTGGCCACTTCAGAAAGCGCCTGCGCTGGTTCTTCCAAGGGCTACTCGATCCGAACGACTGGCGAACATGCGGAGAAGACGCATTCGGCCTCCGCTATCTCCCCTTAACTACACACAATCACGCCCGGAACGGCACGCGGGAACGAGTGCTTGATATCCAAAAGCGCTATCCCGAGCGCCTCCGCGTGGAACTCAATGCCCTTGTAACTCGTGTCCTCTTCGACGATGAAAATCGCGCCATTGGCGTTGAATACCTGAAAGGCGAACGACTGTATCGTGCGCATTCCAAACCCAACTCGTCGGCAGGAGAACGCAAGACGATGTTTGCAAGCCGCGAAGTGATCCTGAGTGGTGGAGCATTCAATACACCGCAGTTGCTTATGCTTTCTGGTCTTGGATCTCAAGAGCATCTCGCTCATTTCGGAATCCCTTTACGAAAGCATCTTCCGGGCGTGGGAAGAAACCTTCAGGACCGATACGAAATCAGCGTCGTATACCGAATGAACTTCCCCGCATGGCATATCTTGAAAGGCGCCCGCTTTGACACCACCGATCCGCAGTTTGCCCAATGGGAACGCTGCCGTGATGGAGCCTATGCAACCAACGGCTCTGTACTTGCAGTATTTCGTCGTTCCGGAAATCGGGTTCAGCCGGACCTGTTCTGTGTCGCCTTCCTTGGCAGTTTCAAAGGATATGTCCCCGGATACTCTCGCGACTTCATTGACGATCAGAACTGTCTTACGTGGGCGGTATTAAAAGCTCACACGAACAACCGGGCAGGCTCCGTCTCATTGCGGTCGGCCGATCCCAAAGACACTCCCCTGATTGATTTCGCATACTTCGAAGAGGGCACACCGGATAACGACGACGATCTAAACGCAGTTGTCGAGGGATTGCAATTCGTCCGGCGCATTAGTTCACCCCTCATAGCGAAAGGCCTGATTGAGAAGGAGGAGTTTCCCGGTGCGGAGATAGTTAGTGCCGACCAGATTCGACAGTATGTTCGCGACCAGGCGTGGGGCCATCATGCTTCCTGCACCTGCCCGATCGGTGATCCGGAGGACGGTGGTGTTGTAGATAGCCGCTTCAAGGTGCATGGCACCACAGCACTGCGAGTCGTTGATGCGTCGATCTTTCCCCGGATACCTGGTTTCTTTCTGGCCTGCCCCGTCTACATGATTGGCGAGAAGGCCGCCGCAGACATTCTTCAAGATGCGAAAGCATCGTTGTGATAAGTAAACCCGTCCTTCGCTCCGTGCTGCGGTTCTGATTTTTGTTGACAGACTGGACCGCCAAGCGAATAGTGTTGCCTTGAGCAGTCCCCGCAGCCGCATTCGTAACAAGTTTGTCCAAATGGCGACAAGGTGGTGCGCATGTCTTATTCAGCTTCCGATCTTCTGAATCTCTCGGACAGTCAGTTAGACGACGTGTTCAAAAGTGGCACCGTGGGTCCTATCCCCAACGGCGAGGCCGACGGCAGGGCCATTCTCGCGCCTGACACTAAGTTCACCCATGAAATCGCATCCATCGTCAACATTTTTGCCTGGCAAGGTAAAACCTTTGACGCCCAGCATGGAACGTTGACAAACCGCATCTCGTCTCTTGGTGTGAACGCGATTGTCGCGCAGGTGTATGTTGGGCCCAGTCTGTTCGACGGAAAAGATTGCATTGTTCTCGATTATTCGAAGACATCACTTCTGGCAAAACATGTGCGAGACGAAATCCGTCTCATCGCTCCTCAGCTTTACCTTGGCCTTGTCTATTGGGATACAAAACGGACAATCCATTTTTCGCTTCAGTTCGGCGTGGTGTAACAAGCCGATCTGACGTCGCCTGTCCGCAACACTCACAGGCTGCTTTGTAACTTTGTTTCGGGAGTGTCTGGATGTCTGATTCCCCTGTCGAAGTGAACCGAAGCAAGCCAATTCCTGGGGCCCAGACGGGTTCACGGATAAAGAACGTCACTGCAGATATCCTCACACGCCTCATCCAGATAGAGCGACGTATCGACCCGTGGTTACGTCCTGCATTCGACGCGACATTACGAGATCCGATCGCGCGCGCGATAACCGCATACATGAACGCCCGACGCGTCAACGAACATCTGGCATTGGCGCAGGAAAAACTACTGCCGCACGAGGATGAATTTAACCAGGATGTTATCGCCAGCTTCCGACAGCAGATGGCAGAACTTTGGAAGCCCGGCCGTTTTGAGCGCGGTGGCAATACGAAAACACACGGTATCGTTCGCGGTGAATTCATCGTGCATGACGTGTTGCCAGCACATTTAGCAAAAGGAGTCTTTCGCGAGGCACGCACTTTTCCTGCGTTTGTCCGCTTCTCTGGACCGGGACCCTACATCACACCGGATATTGATGACGTCGGTTTTATGAGTATCAGCGTGAAGCTTATGGAGGTGCCTGGGCCAAAGCTGATGCAGGAAGAACAGTTCACCCAGGATTTTCTCGCTGTCTGCACACCCACGTTTGTTACCGGTGATATCCGGTCGAATGCTAATCTTCAGCGGGCCAGCCTGCAGAACGCTTCCATCTACCACTTCCTGAATTTTAAGCAGAGTCACCTGCTCGATCTGGTAATGCAGGGCTTGTGGACGAAGACTCAAAGTAGTCCCCTTGAGGCGCCCTACTTCAGTTGTGTTCCCTATCTCATGGGCGAAGGCCAGGCGATGCAGTACTCATTTTGGCCCACCTCTGAACGGCGTACTTCGGTTCCACGACTTCCGCAACGGCCACCCGATGACTATCTTCGTTTGGCACTGGAGGATCGACTCTCACGCGAAACAGTGGACGTGGAAATGAGGGTGCAGCTACAGACAGATTCGTTTCGTATGCCTCTCGAAAATGCCAGCGTGCTATGGCCGGAAAAGCTCTCGCCACGCATAGCAGTGGCCACACTGCGCCTGCCACGACAGGCTGTCGACTTTGCCTATGCTATGCGAATGGCACGTCTTCTTTCGTTTAACCCCTGGCATTGCATCGCCGATCATCGGCCGCTCGGCAACCAAAGCCGAGCACGCAAAGTCATGTACGCAACTCTTTCAGAACTCCGGCACCGGATGAACGCTGAACCGCATTTCGAGCCTACCCCGGGTGATCTGCCATGACTCCGCAGACCAGCGTGATGTACGCCGCGCCTCTGAGGCCTGAAGCCATCACAACAGTCCACCAACTTCTCTGCAGCATGAACAAGCAGCCGGGCGTTTACGATCCGCAGAACAGCCTTATTCCGCTTCACATGTTCGCGCAACTTCACTATGCGCGTTTGTTGGTTGTGCAGGATCTCGCGGCTCAGGACTGCGCTGTTTACGGCCTTCCAACAACGGGCTACCCTACGTATCTTGTCTTTCTTGCGGAAATCGACGGCGAAGAATCTGGGTTACGAAATGACATGGTGCGTGTGGCGGGTGAGGGACTCGCAGCCCTGTTTGCGCATTGCTCGACCTACACCGACGGAACCAATTTAAGCGAGTGGTTGGAACAAAACCGGGTTCAGGCAGCAGCGGCCTATGTGAACTGGCGCGGTCGTACCGTCGTGCAGGTCAGAGAAGAGGAAACGCTGCGACGCTTTCTGAAGCAGAAGTTGAATGCAGACGTGGCTTACAGGCGAGCAGGCTCAGCCGAAACGGTTCGCCGGGCACTCCAGGCTTTTGTGGAGCAATCCAAGGTTGAAGGTCGCCTTCGACTCACACCTTCTTCTCCCACTCCCCTTGGATGGCGCATAGGCAATGCTTTGCATCTGATCTTGATTCCACTCGCACTAGTTCTTCTTTTGCCGGTTCTGCTTGTCCTTCTTCCCTTCTTGCTTTTTCAAATAAGAACTTGGGAAAAGAACGATCCTGCCGTTGCCCCTCCCGTGGACCCAGCGCATTCGGAAGAACTTCTCGCAATGGAAAATCATGAAGTCACAAATCAGTTCAATGTCTTCGGTAGTTTGAAGCCCGGCCTGGTGCGTCTTTGTATCGTTCGCTTTCTCCTGTTATTGACCGACTACACAGCACGTCACGTGTACTTTCGTGGAAATCTTTCCCGCGTCTCCACGATCCATTTCGCACGATGGGTTTTCATGGATGGCCGCAAGCGTATGCTCTTTTCCAGCATTTACGACGGCAGCTTGGAAAGCTACATGGACGACTTCATCAACAAGGTTGGCTTCGGACTCAACCTGACATTCAGCAACGGTATAGGTTACCCACGCACACGATGGCTGCTGCTGGATGGATGTCAGGATGAGCAAACATTCAAGCGCGTACTGCGTCGTCATCAATTGCCCACAGAGGTTTGGTTCAACGCACACCCCGGTCTCACTGCTGCGAACAAGCATCGCAACCTCCTTATCCGTGCCGGTCTGCAAAAGCGATCCATGAGCGAGAAAGATGCGGCAGCGTGGCTAGCGCTGATCTAGGAAGGGAGCAAAGACGTATGAATTCCGTTGAGTTTGAAGCGATTCAGGGTATCGTGCGTTTTGGCTACGGCAAACTGACAGATTGCAGCTTCCTCCTGGTCACGATCAAGAATGCGGACAAGGCGCGGCTTTGGCTAAGCGCGGCGCCGGTATCCAATGCGGTCGCTCGCTCAGAGGCACCGCAGACAGCACTTCAGATTGCGTTTACTTATGAGGGGTTGAATAACCTTGGCTGCACCGCCGATCTACTATCGCAATTCTCGACCGAATTCAAAACCGGGCTAAATAACAACGCGCGTGCCAGACTGCTGGGAGATGTTGGCAATAGCGCTCCTGAGCAGTGGCTTTGGGGATCTGCAACAAGCAACGTCGATTTACTTCTCATGCTGTATGCACGCCCAGGCGCGCTCGATGCATGGAAAAATACGGTGTTAACGGCAGGATGGGGTGACGCGTTTGCCACTGTAACGGAACTCAAAACTTCGTACCTCGGCGGCGTGGAGCCCTTTGGGTTCACCGATGGAGTGAGTCAGCCCGAACTCGATTGGGAGCGATCACGGCATCCTCAACAGATTGAGGATACCTACACAAATCGGATCAGCCTTGGCGAGGTGCTGCTTGGCTATCCCAATGAATACAACCGCTACACAGATAGACCGCTAGTACCCGCCGGCGCCTTCGCAGCCGATCTCCTACCGCTAGCAGAAGAGCAGCCAGGCATGCGGGATTTCGGTCGCAACGGTTCCTATCTTGTATTGCGCACGTTAGAGCAGAACGTGGAGGAGTTCTGGCGTTTCCTCCGCGAACATGCCGGAAGTGATGAGGCTGCGGAAGTAATGGCTGCAGCAATGGTCGGGCGCAGAAAGGATGGCGCGCCATTGGTCGAGCCATCCACTATCGCCATCCCGGGCGCTGATGCCAACGACAACAGGAATCATTTCGACTTCGCTTCTGACCCAGAAGGGATGAAGTGTCCATTTGGCGCCCACATCCGCCGAGCTAACCCGCGCAATGGCGATCTACCTTCGCCTCCAGTGAGTGGCATCAAACGTCTGCTTACGCTCTTAGGATTGGGCGAGAAGACCTTACATTCTGATGCGAAAGCGTCGTCAAGATTCCACCGCATCCTTCGGCGCGGACGCGAATTCAAAGACGCTTCTACCTCGACGCAGGCAAACACGCAAAGCGCGAACGAAGGCATTCACTTCATGTGTCTCAATGCGAACCTGGCGCGGCAGTTCGAGTTTCTTCAGAGTGCGTGGTTGATGAGCACAAAGTTTGACGCACTGACAGATGAAAGCGACCCATTGCTTGGTAGCCGCGAACCCATTCAAGGTGCTGCGCCCACTGATCGTTTCACGCTACCGGAATCACAACCGGGAGAACGTAGAACTGTTGAGGGACTTCCGCGTTTCGTGCGCGTGCGTGGAGGAGCATACTTTTTTCTACCTTCGCTCGCTTCGCTGCGCTACTTGGCGGCTACTGGTTCATCTCGCGAATAGCGATTGGAGATCGCCTCGATTCACGCGAACGATCGAAGTGGGTCATGTGGGGCGTGTTTCAGACCACCACAAGAGACGCCTCAGTCATTGAAAGAATGAATCTCATTTGGCATGTGCGACTTCCCAAGCCCTCACTTTAGGTTTGGCGGCATCGAAAAGACGCTCGTAATTTCCTTTGCGCACCTTCTCGCTTGTGTCCTTGTTCAGAAGCCTCCACAGCGGTGTGTATTGGCGGTAGACCTTTAGATAGCTCTCCTGGTTTGAAGGCGCGACTTCATCGGTCCCAAAGAGAAAGCGGTCGGGATAACGGTTAATCAAATCTGCGGTGATCTTGGTTGATTCGGGAGAAGCCATTAAATACTTTGCGACTTCGTCCCACGAGATATCGAAGTAGACATGACTAAACTGCGGGTCCTTGAGAATTGCTTCGAGCGCAGCAGCATGACCATTGACGGGACGGACAACTCGTCCCATGCCGGTATGAGCCCAGATGACGGTGGTCTGAGGATGCCGTCTTAGTACGTTCTTCATCTGCGCAAGATACGCAGGCTCAGATCCGGCCTTGGCGAAGGGCACATCCATATCGTTGTGAATGAGAACAACCAAGCCAACTTCTCCGGCGAGATCCAAGACCCTATCGAGGGCGGGGTTCAGAAGCGAGGCCGTTTCTCCCGCTACTTTCGCCGAGACGAACTCTTTGTGAATCGTGAATTCGCCAATCCCGCAAAATACGCCAGGAAAGATCTTCAACACTCTGCGAATATGATCGGCAGCATACATATCGGCAGGATTGAAGCCGGTAATCATGGGGTCGAATCGTGCCTGCTCCTCTTTGGTGAGAGACCGGTACGTCATCGCTATGTATGCATCCGTGAACGAATAGTAGTAGAGTGGCGCGTCGGTTTGCAGATAATAGGTCGGAGCGAAATCCCCGGAGTTTGCATATGCCCATTGCTGTTGCAGCGGTATACCAAAGAGGGCCACACGCCCGACCTTTGTCCCCATGATGGCTAGAAAGTCGTGAATATCAGTTCCTTGCTGAATGTAGTTGGTCAGATGAAAGTGAACATCATTCAATTCGTACTGACCAGCAGGGGCCGATTGTGAGATTCCGAAGCTGCTGGACAGCAGGAACACGATGCAAGCGCCGAACACGCGCTTGATCAGCTGGAGCCGCCGTAATTTAGAGATGCCCCACATGAGAGTCTTCCTCCGATACGTTGCTTGGTTCATTTGTGTGAGCACAGGCATTTCTTACGACAATCAGAGCGTGTCTTTCTCTCAGAAGGCTAGCTCGAGAGTTGTATGAAAGATCGGCCCGGTACCTCCCAGCGGGTAAGGAACAGATGAATAACCGACGGGAGACCTGTATACGTAAAGGAACTCAGAGTTCCACCTGACGACCTTATTGCCGAATGGGAAGTAGTTCGCACCCGCCCGGAAGTCCCACGGGCGGCCATATTGGCCAATAATTTCCGAACCTCCGGCATAGAGCTGAAGCGACTTGGGTTTCAACATCGCAGAAGCCTGGAGTTGATAGCCATAGGCGTAGTCGGTTGGCAAGTTTGAAGTATTGGTTCCGCGGAAGTCGTTAAACCATTGCCAGTAATATTCGCCCTCGAGCGCAAAGCCACGACGCTTGATCCCGGCATCGAAAGAGACCATCTTATATCTCGCATCAGTGATCGTGATTCCGGGTCCAAAGAGATTGGGAGTAAAGATTACTGAACCATCGGACAAGCGCATCTGGACGTTCTCGAACGAATCGCTATTCGGCTGGCTTTGCTTATTTTCGTCACTGTGGTTGAAATGGAAACCGAAACGCGTGACTGTTGACTTATTATTTTCGAAGTCGCCCCAGCCCGGGCCATATTCACCCTTCGGCATCCACACCAACACAGAAGAGATGGTATTGAAACGATTGGGAAGTTGCGCTGCGCTGACACCAAGCGTGCTTCGGTTATTCGCGACCATGGCTTGATACGTTAGCCCTTTGGCGATGGTGCCACTAGCCTTAATACCGGAGCTATAGGAGGGCCGAAAGAATTCGTCCGCGATAAGACGGCTATCAACACTCAGCCAGAACGGGAAGTTTCCCTCAACGCTCCTCGCACCGGGCAATGAGAAGATTCCGGCGCCAACGGTAAGATACTTATTAAAGGTGTAATTTAGATTTCCAGCTAATACGACCTGGGCTCCCTGTCCCTGTGTTGCGTTCGAAGTCCACGCGTACAGGAAGTAGCGAAACTTCGGGCTCATCGCCCAGCCGAGAAACTTTATCTGTACCTTGTTGAGCTGGAAATCTTGCCGCCGCTGGAGATTACTGGTTACGCCAAAGGCATTTGTGTATGTCGGCTCGAGTGCGCGCTGATTGAGATAACGCCCATACGCATAGATGCTGAGATTTACGTCGCCATACTCCGTGTTGGCTATTTTGTAACCCTGATTAAGGGTATAAGGGCTCCAGAAGTTCGACTTCTCCTTACCGGAAGCGAGGGTAGCAGAGGCCTGTTGCGTTTTCGCCTCTGAAGACCCTGTCAACGTGGATGCCGCGCCTGCGGTTGTATTCTCAGGAGTCCGCGAAGGTGTTGCGTCGGCGGTCACCTTCTCGAGATCCTGTGGCGATGTTCCAGCCTGTTTCGCCAGCATCTGACGCATGGCTGCGATCTGATCCATCAGCTCTTTGTTTTGTTTTTCGAGTTGTCCGTTTTGATCCACAAGCTGGTCAAGTTTCTTTAATAGCTCTGCAGGACTAACGGCCTCGGCATTGTTGCCTGCCTGAGAAGCTGTTGTCTGCGCGTCCGCGAATGCGTGGCCAGCAGTGATCGCAGACAATACGAGAAACAGTCTCGCTATCGCTTTTGCTGGTAACTTCACGGCACAACCTCCAAGTAGACGTTCAGTTTTGGGAAGGTTCAGTAGACGGGAGCACATCGGTAAGTCCGCAGTGTGCTCCGCATCTGGCCTGCGGGGAAGGCCTTATTTCCACCCGACGGAGCTCGGCGAGAAGAGGTTGTAGTTCAGTTTTTGAGAGACGAACTCAATCACCTTCTGAGCCTTGACGCTATTGCCCGCCTCATCGAGCGGAGGCGCAAAGACAGCGATAGCGCCTTTACCGGGCACGACCGCCACGATTCCGCCACCCACACCGCTCTTCGCGGGAAGACCAACGTGCCATGCCCAACCACCGGAACCGTCGTAGAGGCCTGCCATTGTCATCGTGCTGAGGATGTGGGGCACGTCTTCCGCTTTGATAACTTGTTCGCCGGTGGCAGGATTCTTACCGTTGTTTGCGAGCGTAGCGCCCATGCGAGCGAGTTGAAGAGCATTCACTCCGACCGAGCACTGCTTGGTGTAGATATCAACTGACTCAAAGGGATCCGCGTAAATCCGGTCATACTTGGCTAAGAGATAGGAGAGCGCTTTGTTACCAGTGTTTGTGGCTGCTTCGGATTTGTATATCTCGTCGATGATGGTAAGTTTTTCGCCGGCCACTCTGCTGTAAAAGTCGAGGACCTTGTTCCACTTCGCATTCGCATCGTTTCCGGAAATCAAGCTGGTAGTCGCGATGGCTCCTGCATTGACGAAGGGATTTCCGGTGTGTGTCTGCATATCCACAACGGCGATCGGAGAATTGAAGGCGCGTCCTGTGGGCTCGGAACCAACCTTGTCAAACACCTTGTCCGCTCCCATCTCTTCCATCGCAAGCGCCAGCGTAAAGACTTTAGAGATGGACTGGATGGAAAAGGGATCCTTCACATCCCCCAGGGTGACGACTTGATTATCGGTAGTAACGATGGCGATTCCAAAGAGCTTGGAATCAACTTGGGCCAAGGCTGGGATATAGTCCGCGTTCTTGCCACCGGTATCGCCGCGAAACTGTGCGTATGCCTCCTTGACGACGGATTCCACCAACTCCCGTCTGGGAGCAACGGGGCTGGCCTGTCCCTTTTGTCCCAGGACCGGAGCCGGAGCAATCGTCACGACGGATGTCATAACGGATAACAAGGCAACGATTATTCGCTTCGCAATCATGTCTAACTCCTTATTCGTTCGCTTCCTAGATAGCTGCTTGAATGAAGATTTGTTTACTAACTTCCAGTCAAAACTTTTGGGTTAGTAAGTAAATGTCTTCGAGAAGTTGTATTTGACCGAGAACTGGAGCCTGTAGTCGTCGTAGCTAAAGCCATCCGTGTAATTCCGGCGGCGGCCCCATTGAAATTCGCCACCCATCATCGCGTTCTTCACCGGATGGTAGAGCAGGTTGGCCAAGCCATACTGCCCCTCGCGGAAGTCTGAGGGATTCTGTGCGTTGGAGTTTGTGATGTGCACCAGGGACCAACCGCCGCTACTGGTGAATCGTTCGTTCCACGTATGATCCAGGAATGCGACAGCTCCCAGTACGGGTAGGGCTACTCCCACGATGGGTTTGTGAGGATCGCTGAAGTTGTTCCTGATGCCAACATCAACTGGCGCATCGTTCATGTAGTTCTCGACGCCCTCTCCATAGATGAGCTGGAATCGACCTGTATCCTTTTTGGTGAAATAGAGGTTGGAGCTCAGGTTTACTCCCCAGCCAAAGACAGTGCCACTGAGATCGCGCGCCGCTGTTTTGTTGAGGTCAACCCAACTGATCTTTCTAAACATGGCCGCACCTTCTACATAGCCCCAGCTTCTTCCGATACGGCCATCCATTGAAAAGTCCGGCATATCGAACTTAGGCTTCACTCCCTGCAGCTCAACGCGATCTGCATAGATGCCCTGATCCGCACTGGCGCCCGGCCGCTCAACGGCAAAGGTTAGGTGGCTCTTCCCTCGGATCGGCATCCAGCGGAACTGCACGTTGCGGAAGAAGACCATTCCGTTGGGCCCCCAATATTCAAGCGTGTTGGGGAACACATCAATGTCCATGAACGGGCTCCAGTACTGGCCAGCTCCGAATTGTCCCAGCTCTCCGTAAGCATGCCGCAGGCGAAATGTAGTCTGCCCCGCATCGACGCCTGTACCGAATAGTTCAAACTCAAAGGTCGTCTTCAGATCCCCAAAGCGGGTGGGGTTGGATGTCTTGACTCCGAAGCGTGTCTGACGAACACCGAAAAATGTGCTGCCATCGGGTCCGTATTCATTCGTGTATGAGGGCAGTTGAGTGGGTCGCAAAACATCGAACCAGTTCGGATTCGACTGGCCGAAGTTGTATCCGGAGTCGAGCATGACATGGCCGTAGATCTCCAAGGTGCTTGCCCCTGAGGCTGCAGTCTTCGTGGGACCCTGCGCTTCTGGAGGCGCCGGCGTTTGAGGGGCCGCTGTACTCAACACTGCGGGCGGCGTCTCAGGGGAGGCCTGCGTCGCTCCTGCCTGTTTCGACTCAAGAGCTTTAAGCTGTTCTTTTATTTCCTCCATCGACTTTTCGAGTGACTGGAGCTTGTCTTTCAACTGCTGCGTCTCTGCAGCTTGAGAATCTGTCGGCACCGTCTGTTGCCCGTATGCCCGCACTCCGGACAGAAGCAGGACAGCGAGAATGACGTGGCCGAAGTCCCGTAAACAAATCCGGCGTTCCCTCATAACGACCTCCAATTTGTTTCACTATGAAACTGTCAGAGAAAGCGTAGTTATCGAAACTGTCAATTCTGCCTTTATTGAACCTGTCAATTCCGCCAGACTAAGTTTTGTCGAAAGTAGACACTGACAGTGATGAGAGAGATGAACGTGCGAAACTCATCGGCCCATGTCAACAAGTGTGGGACCCAAATAACATCACACTGTTATTCGGCCCTGATCTTGGACTTCCAGCCCTTCGAAACACACAGCCGCACTAGAGACGAGCTAAAAGTTGCGTCTCGGACGATGAGGGCGATGGAGAAAATAGATAATGAAGAGTGCGATACGTATCCGGGAGCTAACTTCGGTTCTCCGGTATCTGCCTGTTCTGACTCGCTCGAATGGCTACTTCACCTTTGGTGGGTAGTTCTTCAAGAGCTTGGCGGTCGCCTTCCTGAGATTTTTTTCACGCTTCTCTGGCTTTGCCTTAGTATCGAGGCTCTTGCTAGCAACGCCTCGCCACACCAGGTCGTGGTCTTTCGAGTCATACATATCCAGAGCCAACTGGCCGGTGTAAATCGTCGAAGTCTGCCCGGTTGTCATGCCGCCGCTAGGACCGTACCATCCGCCCCTGTACCATCCCCCACCATATCCCCAGTCGGTGTTGTACGACGTGAACTGCTTCTCCTGGCCAATCGCAGTTTGATAGCCGACAAGCAGATCCGCGTCGTCTCCATCCACCTTTGTCAGTCCCTTAGTGGCTAATTCAGTATCGATTGCCCCCTTGATCTGCTTGTCGATGAGGTCATCCAACTGATTCGCGCCTTTAATGGCTACCCATTTATAAGTTTTGAATTTGGAAAAGTCTGCGCTTTTGTCGAAGTTATAGCGAACGTCCTGAGCAAAAGCCATGTTCGCCATCACGAGGAGCATGACTATCCAGACAAAAGTAAATTTCTTCATTTCAAATCTCCTTTCGATCATGTGCGACAAGCTACCAAGCGCCACTGCTTTTAGAAATCGCCGCTTGTTCAATTCAGGCTGATACTACTCAGCCGCACTTCGACAGTGAAACTGTCAATCCTGACAGAGTGTAAGGAAATTTCTGAATCCATATGTACGCGAGTATGTCGCAACCCGAAATAACCATACCTACGAGGGACTGCATTCTCAATCTCCTTACTTACTTCGGCCACTACGCAAAGACACTCGTCCGCAACCAAGATACTGCGCAACGAGTTACCATCGCGTCGCAATACTGTAAGTTCTGCTAGTTTGCGGTACCTGTATGCTGAACTATCTTAACTGCGTCTAGCACTCGTGGTTAGCGTGTTCTTAAGCTGTCGCATCGGCCCCGTGCCAATAGATCCCAGAATTCTCTTGCTCGGGACACGCCAACGGTAGCAGACTGCGCGCTTCAGTCTGTTGCTACAGTGGCACTTTTGATTCGCGTGAAATACCGGCAATTTCATCTTGAGAAATGGAGAAGATCAATGTCACTGCCTAAGACCGTATACGCAGCAGTTCTACTCATTCTTGGTCCAACGTTGTTCCAGACGAACAGCGTCGCACAGTCCGTAAAGGCCGAAGGCATGATCAAAGCACGCAGCGGAGAACATATGGTCGTGCAGACCTCGGACAATCCCAATCTAGTAGTCCAATTAACCGACACAACGGATGTGGCCCAGGTGCAGGGAATGCTCAAAGCACGCAGGAAGCAGATGTCCATGGCCGCGCTAATTCCTGGCCTCGAGGTCAAGGTCGAGGGCGAATACGACGAACAGCAACAGTTGGTAGCGAAGTCGGTTCGGTTTAAGGGCAATGATCTTGAAAGAGCCGAATCCATTCAGGCTGGCATGCACGAGACCAAAGTACAGGTCCAAAAGAACCAGGAAGAGTTGGAGAAGCATAACGCCGAACTGAAGGCACAGAACGAGGCACTGCGACAACATGAGACGAAGATCGCCGCCAATAAGGCCGCGGTCGATGCAGCTGTCGTTCGCTTCGGCCAACTGGACGACTACTACATCCTGGACGAAGTGACGGTTTACTTCGCTAACGGTAAGGTCACCGTCGATCCCAAGTACGCTTCTCAACTAACTGCGCTGGCCGAGAAAGCCAAGGGGATTAATGGATACATGATCGAAGTCAAGGGCTATGCCTCGGCGTCAGGCAGCGCCGCCATGAACCAGAAGCTCAGCGAAGACCGTGCCGGCAATGTAACGAATATTCTCATTCAGCATGGTCGGGTACCTCTGACAAGAATGCTGGCGCCTGGCGCGATGGGCGAAAGCGAACAGGTCGGCAACGAAAGCACGAAGGAAGGGCAGGCCGAGAATCGTCGCGTCGTCGTGCGGGTACTGCAGAACAAAGCTATCGCTGGAGTGTAGGAAGTTAAGTTATAAGCTGAAGCTTTCACGTAGCTTTTTAACGCATCCTATCCATCTCGTGTTGGACTTCCTTTACCACGCGACTAACCCTTTGCGGATTTGATATGTCAAATCCGCAAAGGGGAATACTGTCCCGGCTATTGGGCACACGCCTTCGCCTCGTGCCTGATGTTTTCTGTTGCTAGAGGTTAAGGATGAGATGTTCGAGGGTCCAAACGACTTAGCAAGACCGGAATAAGGCTCATCTTGATCGAACCTTCAATCTTGCTTATTCATGCATAGAACGTTGTTCTTCACGACAGCTGCGTTGCCATCGCAATATCCAATCACATCCGGCTCAAGCCCGTTCGACTTCGCTGATTAACCTACGACCGTTACAAACAGTTGTTCTGTCTCTAGTTGGTCTCGTTAAGGACTGGCGTCCACGATTTGTCCGGGTTGAAGCGATCCATCTTCGCGAACTGGTTTGCTGTACCAGCGCCAAAGTCCCTTTCATAAACAACGCCATCGTTGCTCACGATGAAGGTTTTTACTCCGGTCACGCCGTATTCAGCCGGCGCAGCCACAAGGGCGAAGCCTCCGATCATCGCGCCGTCGATCACGTAATCCAGCTGCCCAAGCGGCGCGGCAGGACCTTGCCCTTTTAGCACCCTGAAGAAGTAGCCGTGATACGGCTCGCCACGGCCGTAACCTTGCTGGATTGCCTCGGCTGCTTTTTCGCCAATGGGACCGCCCCACGTGCCATCCTCGTTTTGCCACGCAAGACCATCCTGCTTGCCCCGAGTACTGATGATGTTTTGCGCGTACTGATTGACCTGATACCCCTCACGCGGCTTGAGAGCATAGTCCTGTTGTGCGTCCACAAATCCGTGACAGATTTGAATGGCATCGAGCTCATTCTCGCCAATGCGGCGATACAACAGTTCGCGGCGCCCGGCCCTACTATCAAACGACCACTTATCTCCTATCTTGACGATCGGCACAGGAAAGGGCCAGTCTTCATTCCCCACAAGCAGGAATGCGCGGCGACCACCTCGAGGAGAGATGGAAACGCTCTTCTTCTCATGTGCCTCAGCAGCGAACTCTTCGGCGCGTCGCTTGTCCTGTGCGGGTTCACCGCTAAATACAATGCCATCCCCATCGTGGCCGAAGATTTCTATAAGCGCTGCCTGGTCGAACTGCGCAGCCGCGTTGACTAATGCATCGGCAGCCTGCTCCGGACTACTGAAAGTCTTGGCTACCATGTCGGACTCGGTCGTGGGGGACGCGACCACAGCAGCCGGAGCCCCTGCATCCGCAGTTTGTTGCGCCGCAAGAACCGGCGCGAACAGACATGCCAGAGCTGCGAGGCAGATAGTCGAAGCAACCCAAGGGAGACTTCCCTTCGTAGATATCGTTCTCATGACAGCGCTCCTCTATTTGGCCTTCATAACCCAGCTACCGGCGTCGACCACCGCCGCCTCCGCGCATACCACCGCCACCGCCTCCGCGGCTTCCCATGCTGGAAGCCCCTCGTGAGCTGCTGGAGCGTGCGCTTGATCCGCTGTAGCCTCTGGAACCGCCTCCGAACGCGCCCCCACTGCTACCACTGCCGCGCGACAAATCCCGGCTCCCAACGCGGTCTGCTCCCCCGCCAGCAGCTCCGCCGCGGCTACCTGGACCGCCGGCTGACCGATCCGCCACGCCAGCTCCACCTCCGGCACGGTTTCCTCCTCCGAATCCGCCTCCCGAACGATCGCCTAGGCCAGCGCCTCCCCGGTTATTGCTGGCCAAATTGCCTCCCTCTCGCCCGATCTGTTGCCTCGCGTTGGCTTGGCGATTGCTCAATGAGTCTCCGCGTGACAGGCCACCAAAACGGTCGGCAGTCGCGCGATCTCCATAAGGAGCGCCACCGCGATGCTGCGGATTGTGCTGCCAACTGTTGCCCCCAGCGGGCAGTTGCGACGGCCGGCCGGCACCTCCTGCTCCGCCGACACCGCCAACTCCACCCGGCCGGCCTACCCCGCCAGCGCCGCCGACTCCACCGGCACCGCCAACGCCACCTACACCCCCAACACCGCCAGCCCCACCTACGCCGCCCACACCGCCGGCACCTCCCACACCACCGCGAGAAGGTAGCTGAGAAGGCCGGTTGCCGCCGCCGATGTTCCCTCGGTTGCCGCCGCCAACGTTCGTGTTGCGGTTGAAGTTGTTGTTGTTGTTGATGGTGATGTTGTTATTGCCGCCCCAGCCGCAGCCCCAGCCCCAACCGCCACTCCAGAACGCCCCCATCGCTATGCCCACACCGAACGAGATCGCCATGCCCGCCGCATAGTATCCCGGCGGCGGATAGTAAATCGGGGGATAAGGATAGACAGGCGGCCCATACACCACCGTAGGATTGTAGGAAGGCACATAGACGACCTGCGGATTCGCCTGCTCAATGATGATGGTGCTTTTGCTCTCAATGACCTTGGTTTCTACCTTCTGTTGCTCGCTCGATTTCAGATTGCCAGTATCCTGCGCCTTCTTACGCATGCGTTGAACACTATCCATCACATCTTTCTGCTGCGCCAGAAACGCATTACCAAGATCAGTGGTCCACTGAATGTCGTCCGCAAGGCGTTTGACCAGGTCCGGCAGACCTGCAAGTGCCTGGACGCTCGGATCCCAGGCCTGTTTGGCAACAGCATCCGCAAGCGCCTTGTCCTTTAGTCCAGGATTTTTGGTTAAGTATTGATGCAGTTGGATAATTTCAAGAGGATAAGTAGAAGCCGCCAGCGTCTGCGCCAGCATTGGATCGGGATAGAGGGCAATTGGCGCAACCAGCGAATCGAGTTGGTCGGAGGAGATTTTCGCGGACGGTTGCTGAGTTGTATTCGCCTGCGCAGTCTGTGTGTAAGCTAGTCCGTCCCCAGGAACCAAGGCAACGATACACAGCGCACCAACCAAGCGCTGGAAGCTGGAACCAAGCATTCTTGCTCTCGGATTCATTTGTGCCTCCCTCTCCTCGTTCCGATTGAAATCGCGGCCCGATTTCATCAGGCGGTTCAGCTATTGAGTGACCGCCTCTCTAAGCTGATTCACTCAAGCACTTACAACCGCCTAACTAACGCATCCTGGAAGACGCTATCTCCTTACCTGATCCGGGACTGCAAAGGAGATACTAGCGTTCACAAAATTTCCTGCAAACTGTCGAAAGATACAGGGGAAGATATTGAGATCTAGAAGCAGATCCCGCTGCCGTTCAAAGCCGGGACCCATCAGGCAATCCGCGCACCGTCGCGTTCCTTGCCACATTTACATCCCATATCTGGAATCCATTACTCTTGGAGTTATCAACGATTGATTCGGGCATCTTCGAGTAAGTGATCGCGCATAAGACAATCTTTTGTTACATTTGCTGCCATGCGCAGACGCTTGATCTACTCTTGCATGGCTTTGGCGCTCGCACACTCACACAATCTTGTTTTTGCGCAGTTTTCGGACCCTCGCACCTACACCAATTCTCCGGTGGATCTCAATCAAATCGAACTGATGTATGCCTATGTCCGATCCGATGCTTCGATCGACCCCTCGATTATTGTGGGAAATGCGAAATTCAATCTGAATCAGGGAGTCATCGCTTACACACGGTATTTTGGTGTGCGTCATCGACTGACTTGGATACAGCCCAGTATTCCGATTGCCTCAGCTTCAGGTTCGATCGCTGGGACCACGATTAGTGGGGATGTGAACGGTGCGGGTGATACCAGCTATCAGATCGGCACGTTGTTGAAAGGTGGCCCAGCGCTCACTGCGTCAGAATTCGAAACATATAAACCTAAGACCTCTATAGGAGCCAGCTTTACCTTTACGGCGCCCACAGGCCAGTATGACCATAACAGGCTTCTCAACCTCGGTTCGGATCGCTGGTCATTCAAGCCCGAGGTTGGCCTATCCCATCCGTTCGGACCGGAGCAAAAATGGGTAATCGACGCTTATGTCAATTCCTATTTCTTTTCAGACAATACGATGTACCGCGGCGCGGAGGTATTAAAACAGATGCCTCTCCCTGGAGTGGAGGCGCACCTCAGTTACTCACTTAATAACTCCGTCTGGGCTTCGCTGGATATTCGCTACTCATTTCGTGGGGACACGTTGATCAACGGTGTAAATCAGGACAACGTGCAGCGCAACTTCATCGTGGGCAGCCAGTTAAATGCCTCCATAAACGCAAGAAGCACACTGATTTTTGTGTATGCCCATGCATTAGTACATGACAATGGTCCAAACATCAGTGGATTTGCGGTGCGATATGACTATGTCTGGGGCAAGGGTCTTAGATAAAGCATCACTTAGCAAAGGGCGCCGTACCGGTGAGTTTTGTGCGGTGCCTTTTCCGCAGCGTATCTTTTCGCCATGCTGATAAATGGCGCGACTCCGGTTACAGTCGCGATGATGAGATGATTTTTGACACCCTCTCGTTTTACAAGCCCATGCGCCCCGCCGCACGATTCCGTATGTAGGCGCGGCCACCAGGTTTTAGCTGCCACAGTCTGGGAGTGAGCGCACCGGGCTTTACCAGTTCGATATAGAACTCCAGCAGCGGGTCGTGAGGCGAAGAAACGATCGAATGGCCCCTCGCAACTAACCGAACTCCATCCGCAAGAGCAGCCGTTGCATATTGCCCCGCACGGAATGAAAACGGTACAGCGATTGGCAAGCATGGTGATACACCATGATTTTTGGGATTGCGCGATCCACTCACAGATGAGGTTCTTTCGCACGCCCGACAAATTCCGTGGGCAATGGCACACCGATTGTGACATGATCGTTCTCCACGATGAGGATCCAGCCGCAAGTCGCCCGGATCATGCTGCTGATGGCGCTCTGCTTCGGCTTGCACGTGTGTTCGTCGAATGCCTCATCCCCGAACTGGGCACTCTCCCATGCTCCTCATCACAACCGGCGGCACCTGCCCTCACACGTCGGAAGCAAAACCTCTAGTCGCACACGCCGTTCGCAAGACTGGGAATTGCTAGAGGCGTCACTGCCCGAAACTACGCATACTCACCAGCCGATTGTCTCCCGGCAAGTGCTTCGTGTTGAAGCCAGACACGACTCGCATCCGAGCTCTGACAACGGTGGCAGGTTGCACACACAGCTCGTATCGATAGGTCTCCCCTTTCCCGAGCCAGTTACAGAGCCTCTCGCAAGAGTTTCGGCCCTTGCGGGACGCTCTGCTCCACGCGCACCGGGTTCTTCACGCGGTCCCCCTCTTTCCTAATTCGTTCCCCGATCGCTTCGCACGTTACGCGCAGAACATACCGCGCTGTCGTGCATACGGAGTATTGCGGCCTGCATACGCACCAGAGTGTGCGACGGAGGAATCCTCATGAACAGTACAAATGAATCTTCAAAGAAGCCTCATGCCCTGATCAGCGACATTTCGGCGTCGCTGGTCGTGTTCCTGGTCGCGCTACCGCTTTGCATGGGCATCGCCGTTGCATCAGGTATGCCGCCCGCGCGTGGTCTGGTAACCGGCATCGTCGGCGGCATCCTGGTGGGGGCCTTGTCCGGGTCGCCATTGCAGGTGAGCGGACCCGCTGCAGGACTGGCCGTCATCGTTTTCGAACTGGTGCAAGACCACGGGCTTGGAGCTCTTGGTCCAATTTTGGTCGTTGCGGGAGCCATTCAGTTGCTGGCGGGCGTTCTGCGTGTAGGCCGCTGGTTCCGTGCAATCTCGCCGGAAGTCGTACACGGCATGCTCGCGGGTATCGGCGTCCTCATCGTCATTCAACAGTTTCACGTCGTGTTGGACCGTGCACCCAAGGCCACCGGCCCAGCGAACATTTTCGCCATGGGCGAAGCTCTTGCCGTCGGATTGTTCCCGTTGGATGGCAGCAAGGAAGAATGGGCACTGCTGGTGGGTGTGCTGACCCTGATCGTGATCCTGCTTTGGGAGCGCTTTCGGCCAGCGAAACTTAAGCTTGTGCCCGCTGCTCTTCTTGGCATCGGAGCTGGCACAGCGTTGGCCCAGACGCTGCATCTGGGCATCCGTCGCATTGATGTTCCGGCAAACCTGGGCGACATGGTCAGCTTCACGCCGCTAACCGCCTTCACCGCCACACGCTGGACATCACTTCTGGGGACTGCAATCGCACTGGCCTTCATCGCAAGCGCCGAGACGCTTCTGTCAGCCGCTGCTGTCGATCAGATGCAAACCAAGGTTCGTGCCAACTACGACAAGGAACTAGCCGCCCAGGGTATCGGCAACATGCTCTGCGGTTTTCTTGGCGCACTGCCAATGACAGGAGTCATTGTGCGTAGTTCCGCCAATGTGCAGGCCGGAGCCGAAACGCGCAGATCCACCATTCTGCATGGACTGTGGCTGCTTATCTCAGTTGCTTTATTCGCCAGAACGTTGCGGATGATCCCGATGGCGTCACTCGCAGCGGTGCTCGTGCTGACCGGTATACGACTGGTGAAGCTAAAGGACATTCTTCATCTGCGTCGTTTCGGCTGGCCACCTGTCATCGTGTACGGCCTGTCGATGGTGACTATTGTCGCCACCAATCTGTTGACGGGAGTCCTGGTGGGCATCGGTCTGTCGCTACTATGGACACTCTGGAAGCTGACTCATCTGCAGTTGGATGTGGAGACCACGGAACAACGCACGGATATTCATCTGGCCGGAGTTGGAACGTTTCTTGCAATTCCGAAAATCTCCCGCACGCTGGACGACGCTCCAAGCGGTCCCCCCATTTACATCCACAGCTTCTGTCTCCGGTACATCGACCACGCGTGCATTGAAATCATTGAAGCGTGGGTAGATCGTCGCCAGGCTGCAGGCGAAATCGTCCACTTGGAACGCGAACACCTGCTGAAGCGTTACCAGACCCCGGTCTCACAGGCGGTGGATTAAAGGCCTCCGAGTTCGTCGCGGTCAGCTATTCCGTGAAACGGAGGATCGGGTCTAGCTATCCACCTCTTCGGCTCTTTGTCGGGAAGTATCGTCGTCGACCGGGGAGAAAAACATCGATGCCTTCTGTCGTCTCGACTTGGAAGATGCCGTCTGAGCCCTCACTAAGACGAGACGTCATGGGCCTGTGCGTGGGAAAACGCCCCACGTGGCTAAGCTCGTCTCGAACAACGGCAGGTGCCCGTTCAAAAACTCTGGACACAACGTATTTCTTCAGACGATGGCGCCGGAACGGACCGTGGCCAACTGCTCTCTGGAATTGATGTCTCGCCTGCTTTCCCGATGTCGAACTGCAAACTCAGCGAACACCCAGCATGCTCCGATTG